>JAGRHX010000383.1 GCA_020444775.1 Gammaproteobacteria bacterium | reverse complement strand
TACCTCGAACCCGCGGGCAATGGCATCGGCGCACCTGGGCGCTCGCCTGGCCGACCATCCTCGCCAATTCCTCCGAGCCCCTGGTCGGCGTGGTGGATACCGCCGTGGTCGGTCAGCTGCCCGGAGCGACCTCCATCGGCGCGGTGGCCGTGGGGGCGGCCATCTTCAACTTCCTCTTCTGGGGCTTTGGATTTCTCCGCCTGGGCACGACCGGCTTCACCGCCCAGGCAGTGGGCGCCGGCGATCTGCGGATGCTGGGCGCGTCATACCTGCGCGCCGTACTTCTCGCACTGGGCCTGGGTGTGGCGTTGGTCGCCGCGCAGACGCCCGTGCTGTCGCTCGCCCTGTGGGCCATGCAGGGCAGCGAGCAGGTCGAGGCACTGGCTGACGTCTACTGTCGTTGGCGGATATGGAGCGCGCCGGGAACCTTCCTCAACTATGTGGCGCTGGGCTTCCTGATCGGCGCGCAGCGTCCCGGACTCGCCCTGTTCGTTCAGCTCACGCTGAATCTGTGCAACATCGGACTCGATCTGTTGTTCGTGAGCTCGCTGCAATGGGGCGTATCCGGGGTCGCCGCCGCAACGCTGCTCAGCCAGTACCTGGCGGTCGCGGTGGGACTGCTCGCCTGCAGGCGGGTGTTGACCGAGCTCGGTGTCAGTCTGCGCGGTCACGATCTCTTCGAGCCACGCGCGCTGCTGCGTCTGCTTCGAGTCAACACCGATCTGTTCTTGCGCAATCTGGGTGTGATCCTCGCCTTCTTCGTCTTCACGTCCACCGGCAGTCAGCTCGGCGATCGAACGCTCGCAGCGAATGCCATCCTCATCCACTTCCAGCAGATCATGGCCTATGGTCTGGACGGCTTCGCATTCGCCGCGCAGGCGCTGGCCGGCGCCGCCTACGGCGCGGGCGATCGCGTCGCGTTTCGGAACGCGGTCCGCACCACCAGCC
Source organism: Gammaproteobacteria bacterium (assembly GCA_020444775.1). The sequence continues at coordinate 8,428 of JAGRHX010000383.1, read as the reverse complement.
AGTGGGCGGCCGGCGTGGCGCTCGTCTACATGGTGATCTACGCGGTGGCCGGGTCCAGCCTCGTCCAACTGCTCAGCAGCGACCCTTCGGTACGAGAAGCGGCCCTGCGACTGCTGCCATGGGTGGTGCTCTCGCCACTGGTCTGCGTGTGGAGCTTCCAGCTGGACGGGATATTCGTCGGCACCACCCGCACCCGTGAGATGCGCAATGCCATGCTCGCATCGCTGGCGCTGTACCTGCTTGCGCTCTACCCGTTGTTGAGCTGGCTGGACGAGCACGGCCTCTGGCTTGCCCTGATGGGCTTCATGCTCGCCCGTGCGGCAACCCTGATGGCCTACTATCCGCAATTGCGCGACAGCGTCGGCGCATCGGGAGCCACCGCCGGCTGATCGCCGCGCCGCGAGCAGAGATGGGCAGCCCCTTGCCGAGCTCGTCACGCTGGTCCAGACTGCCTGCCGTCGCCCTGACCGGCAGCAGCAAGAGGCCAGGCATGCAACAACACTACGAGCGAATCACGGTATCCCCGATCGCCGGCGCCCTGGGCGCGGAGATTGGCGGGGTCGACGTCGGTGCCCCGCTCGACGATCAGACCGTCGCCGAGATCCGCAACGCGCTGCTCGAGCACCTGGTGATCTTCTTCCGCGATCAGCAGATTGATGTCGAGCAGCACAAGACCTTCACACGCCGCTTCGGGCGCATCTTCGTTCATCCCAACTACAATGTCGGCGGCGACAACGATCCCGAGCTCGTGTACCTCCTGCGCCGTCCGGGCGACCGGAGCGTAGCCGGCGAACAGTGGCACGCGGATACGACGATGATGCAGGTGCCGCCGATGGGCGCCATCCTCTATGCCCTGGAGGTGCCGTCGTATGGTGACGACACCCAGTTCGCCAATCAGTATCTCGCCTACCAGACCTTGTCCGACGGCATGAAGTCGACGCTGCGCGGACTGCGTGCGGTCCACGACGATACACGCGTCGCCGGTCCGCGTGCCGCCATGAATCAGCGTCGCTCCAGCAAGGTCCGCGAGGACGCGGATTGGCGACCCACCACCAGCGTGCATCCGATCGTGCGCGAGCACCCTGAAACCGGCCGTCCCGGTCTGTTCGTCAATCCGGTCTACACACAGCACATCGAGGGCATGACGGTCGAAGAGAGCCGTCCGCTCCTCGAGTATCTGTATGCGCACGCCTGCCGGCCCGAGTTCACCTGTCGCTTCGACTGGCGCCCGGGATCGATTGCCTTCTGGGACAACCGATGCACCCTGCATCTGGCGATCCACGATCGCGTCGATGCAGGGCGCCACATGCGCCGGACCCAGATCGAGGGTTGAGCGCGATCCTTCAGATCACGGAGCGCGCGCGCAGGTCCTCGACCTGCTCCGCCGACAGCCCCAGCCAGCGGTCGTAGATGAGCTGATTGTCGGCGCCGTGCACCGGTGCCGGCTGGATGGGCACCTGACTGTCGGACATCCGCAGCGGCCACCCGGCCACCGTCATCTTGCCACGCACAGGATGCTCGATGGTCTGCATCATGCCGCGAGCATGCAGGTCCGGATCGCGCAACAGCTCATAGGTGTTGTAGACCGCGCCACAGGGCACACCTGCACCGGCGATGATCTCGGTCACCTCCTGCTTGGTACGCTGGCGTGTGAACGCGGTGAGTGCCTCGTCCACGACCTCGCGATGCTCGTATCTGGACATCGAGTCCTGCAGACGCGAATCCTCGAGCAGGTCCTCCCGACCGATCGCCTTGACCAGACGCCGCCAGTGCTCCTCGTTGCCCCGCGAGGCGAAGATGTAGCAGTAGTCATCGGCACCGCCGGGCTTGCAGGGATACAGGCCGCCCGGCGATGAGCCGAACACCTGGTTCCCCGAGCGCGGCAGCAGCGTCTCACCGAACTGGGCCTGGCGGCTCATCGGTGTGCGGCAGTAGTTGAGCATCGCGTCGCGCATGGCGATCTGGATGTGTTGGCCGCGACCCGTGGTGACCCGCTGGAACAGCGCCCCGACGATACCGAGCGCGCACAACATGCCGGTGCCGGTATCGCCGATGGTCGGGCCGGGACGCAGCGGCGGCCCATCCGGCTCGCCATTCACCGCCATGGTGCCGCCGGAGGCCTGCGCAATCATGTCGAAGGCCAGATAGTTGGCCTGCGGGCTGTCCGGTGAGAAACCCTTGATCTGGGCGAAGATGATGCGCGGGTTGATCTGGCTGAGCCGCTCGTAGTCGAAGCCCAGTCGGGCGAAGGTGCCCGGCGCCATGTTCTCGATGACGACGTCAGCCTGGGCCACCAACCGCTCGACCAGCTGCTTGCCTTCATCACTCTTCAGATTGCAGGTGATGCTGTGCTTGTTGAGATTGTAGAAGATGAAATAGTGCGCATCGGCGTCCGGCCTGTCGGAAAAGGCGAAACGCCCCGGCTCGCCGCGGCGCGGCTCTTCCAGCTTGACGACCTCGGCCCCGAGCCAGGCCAAGGCCTCGGTGCAGGATGGCCCGGCTTCGAACTGGGTCAAATCGAGCACCTTGATACCATGCAAGGCCGGCGCTATGCCGGACACGTCCTGAACGCTCATCGATGGCAGCCTCCTCAAAGCAGAATCCACCGCTCAGACTACACCAACACACGCCCCGCCCCCATCAGCAAATGGTCATATGGCCCGCCACGTCGACCGTTCCCTCAGGCCGCGAGCCGACTGGCGACCGTGGACTGCAAGCCCGAGAAACTGAAACAATGTCGGGCCGATCAACACGCAACGATTCTCGCGGACGGGCGACGGCGGTCAGCTGAGGATCCGAACACCACAGACACGGGAGCATACGCATGAGCAAGGCCTTGGAAGGGATACGGGTCATCGACATGACGCACAATCAGGCGGGACCCGCCTGTGGCCAGATCCTGGCCTGGCTCGGCGCCGAGGTCATCAAGCTGGAAACACCCGGCTCCGGTGACGTGGCACGCGCGCAGAACGCCGACGAGCTGTTCTTCTGCATGTTCAACACCAACAAGCGCAGCCTCACGCTCAACCTCAAGAGTGACGACGGCAAGCGCCTGTTCAAGACCCTCATCGGCCGCTCGGACGTGCTGCTGGAAAACTTCTCGCCCGGCGCTCTGGACCGCATGGGTCTCGGCTACGACGTCCTCAAATCGCTCAACCCGCGTCTGATCTATGCCACCATCAAGGGCTTCGGCACCCATGGACCGAACAGTCACTTCAAGGCCTTCGAGCCGATTGCCCAGGCCATGGGCGGTGCCATGTGCGTGACTGGTTGGCCGGACGGCCCGCCGACCTACAACTGGCCGGCCATCGGTGATTCCGGCACAGGCATGCACATGGTGATCGGCATCCTCGCGGCCCTGCAACAGCGGCACAGCACCGGTCAGGGTCAGATGGTCGAGGTGGCGATGCAGGAGGCGGTGGCGAACATCATCAGGGTGAGTCTGCGCGACTACCAGCGCCGCGGCGAGCCATTGCCACGAACCGGCAACCAGCTCGGCCGCGCGGTACCCGGCACCGCCTACAGATGCAGCCCGGGCGGGCCGAACGACTACGTGTACATCTTCGTGCAGCCGCAGATGTGGCAGGCCTTCATGCAGGCCACCGAATTGACGCATCTGGCCGATGACCCGAAGTTCGCCACCCAGGACGCACGCTTCGAGAATCGTGCCGAGATGGATGCGATGGTCGAGGCCTGGACCATGCAGCGCAGCAAGCACGAGGTGATGAACATCCTCGCCGATGCCGGTGTGCCCTGTGGCGCCTGTCAGACGATGGCGGATCTGGTCGAGGACCCACACTTGAAGGCGCGCGACATGATCCTGGACGTTGACTACCCACCGTACGGGACCTTCAAGACCATCGGCTGTCCGATCAAGCTGTCGGACTCGCCCGCCGAGGTAACCCCCCCGCCCCAGCTCGGCGAGCACAGCGAGAGCATTCTCAGCGAGCTGTGCGATGTCACGCCGGAGCAGCTACAAGCGCTCAAGGCAGCGGGCGTCTACTGATTGCAGCGTAGAGGTACTGTCATGGACTTTCCCGAACTGAAGCCCGGACTCAAGGGCGAGATCAAGACCGTCGTCGATGATTCGTTGGTGGTCAAGCACACCGGCGGCGACGGTGTTTTCTCCACACCATCGATGATTGCGCTGATGGAGCGGGCCGGCATCCAGGCCGTGCAGAAGATTCTCGGCGACACCCACACCACGGTCGGATTCGAGGTCAACGTCAAACACTTCGCCGCTACCCCCAAGGGGGCACAAGTCACGGTCACCGCCGAGCTCACCGAGGTGGATGGCCGCAAGCTGCGTTTCAACGTGGAAGCCCACGACGAGAAGCAGAAGGTCGGGGCCGGCACCCATCGGCGCGCGATCATCGAGATCGGCAAGCACGGTTGAGCCGACGACTCCACCGGACTCGAGTCGCGAGCCGGTAACCCAGACCTCCGGAGGAGATTGACATGAACGGTTCCGAGATCCTGGCGCGCGCGCTCAAGCGCCAGGGCGCCGATACCTTTTTCTACATCATGGGCGGCCCGATGATGGCCGCAGAAACTTCATCCATGAAAGAAGGCCTGCGTGGCGTGGACGTGCGCCACGAGCAGGCCGCGGCGATGATGGCGCACGCCTACGCGAGGCTACGTAATCGGCCGGGGATCTGCATGGCGGCTTCCGGCCCGGCGACCACCAATCTGCTCACCGGCGTCGCCCATGCCTGGGCCGATGGCGTTCCGATCATCGCTTTTGGTGGCGCATCACCGGTCAGCAGCTGGGGCACCGGCGCGTTCCAGGAGATGGATCAGCTCACCTGCTTCGAGCCTTGCACCAAGTGGTCGGCGCGCGCTCATCACCCGTCGAAGGTCCCCGAGCTGGTGGTCAAGGCCTTCCAGCAGGCGATGTCGGGCAAGCCCGGTCCGGTGTACATCGACATGCCCGGCGACGTGCTCTATCACGACATCGACGAAGCCAAGATCGACTGGCCGGAGCCCTGGGACATTGCAAAGCGCTCGCGCCCGGCGGCCGACGCGGCGGCAGTGCAGGCTCTGGTGGACATGCTGGCCGAGGCCAGGCAACCGGTGATCATCTCGGGCAGCGGCGTGCTCTGGTCCGAGGCCAGCGCCGAATACCAGGCCTTCGTGGAGCAGACAGGGATCCCTTTCTACACCACGCCGCAAAGCCGTGGCGCGATTCCGGAGGACCATGACTACTGCTATCTCACCGCCCGTTCGACGGCGTTCCGCGAGGCGGATCTGATCATCGTGCTCGGCACGCGCATGAACTACGTGATCGGCCATGCGGCGCCACCGCGCTTCAATGCTGACGCGAAGATCGTGCGCATAGACATCGACCCGAGCGAGCTGGACAGCAGTCCCCGGGCACTGGATCTGCCGATCGCGGGCGATGTGCGTACCGTGCTGTCTCAGGTGATGGAGGCCAGCAGGGGCAGGATTACGCCCGAGACCTACGCCTCCTGGCGGGAGCGGCTACGTGGCCGCAACCAGAGCAAGACCGAGGAGCAGGAACAGATCATCAGCTCCAACGACACGCCCATCCATCCGCTACGGCTGTGCAAGGAGGTCCGCGACTTCATGTCGCGTGATGATGTGCTGGTGGTCGACGGCCAGGAGATCCTCAACTATGGTCGCCAGTCGATACCGACCTTCAAACCAGCACATCGTATGAACTCGGGCGTATTCGGCACGATGGGCGTCGGCATGCCGTTCGGAGTGGGCGCCAAGGTCGCAAAGCCGGATTCGCGCGTCATCGTCCTGCACGGCGACGGCTCGTTTGGCATGAATGCCATGGAGATCGACACCTCGGTGCGTCACAACGCCCCGGTGCTGATCGTGATCAGCCTGAACGGTGGCTGGACCGGCGACCCCGACAAGGAGAAGCCGGGTCGGGATCTGGGCTACACCCGCTACGACAAGATGGCCGAAGGTCTGGGGGCTCACGGTGAGTTCGTGGAACGACCCGAGGACATCCGGCCAGCCCTGGAGCGAGCCGCTGCCCGGGTGGACGCGGGCCAGACCGCGCTGGTCAACGTGGTCACCGATTGGCGCGCTCGCGCCACCACCGCGGCCTTCACTCGCTACGCGACCTGAGCACCAGCCGGTCCGACCCGGTATTCCCGGGTCGGACTGTCGCTTCGGGTTCGGTTTGCCATCGAAACCGCCAGGCCGGTAGTCCGGCCATCCCCCGATTGGGACGACTCTCGGTTGCCGAGTATCGCGTCTGCCTCCACCGCCAGCGCCTCGACCAGACGCAGCCCGCCCTCCGTTCGACATCGCGGATCACACCGCGCTGTCGTTCGCATCTACGACGAAAGGTGGTAGGCGTCGGCCCGGCTGAGCCACGACATGACCCGAGGCTTGCGTGAGATGGCCGCCGTGCGGACTTCCCCGGCCTTCAACGGCAATCATCACAAGGGGGCACCGCCCTCGAATCGATGACATACAATCCAACATCTGGCCCACTCCGGTGCCAGATGGCCATGTGCCGCCATCCCAAGACCACACAACGAACGGCTCGGAACCCTGTCATGACCAAAACCGCCATCGATCCGCTGCCCGAGGGCTACCACGAGACATACCGTGGCCATGTGCCGGCCTGGGAGACCGATGACGTCGAGCACTTCACGGTCGCGTACTACTTCGAGCGCATCGAGCGGGCGGCATCACGCTTTCTCGTCGACATGGGCCTGGACGCAACCGCGCTGGCCGAGGTGCGGCATCTGGATTTCTTCGTGCGCTATACGCGCGAGCTGCGGATCAGCAGCGTCTTCGCGATCCAGACCGGTATCATCGAGCACGCAGGTCAGCAGCTGCATCTGGCGCACAAGGTCGTGGATCTCTCCGACGGGCAGGTCTGCACCACCATCGAGCATCACCTGGAAGGTCAACCACTGGCCGGCATTGCCCCTGCCGAGCGTATCGAATGGGACGGTCCAGCGCGCGACACCCGCATCGATCCGGCCGATGACGCGGCGTGGATCCGCACCGGCACCGATATCATCCTGCCCGGAGAGCTGGACTGGTCCGGGCGTTTTCGCCTGTCCGGGTTCGTGCACCGATTCTCCGGATCCGGCGGTCAGCTCATGACCCGCTTCGGCTGGACCCCGGAGTACGAGGAGCGCAACCGCGTCGGCTTCTCCACCTTTGAGTTCCAGTTCAAGGTGAGCGAGCAACCTCGGGCCGGTGAAGCGATAGACGTCGAAGCCTGTGTGGCACACATCGGCCGCTCCTCCGTGCACATCGTGCATCGTGTGCTGGCCCCGGGCAGCCGGCGGACCCTGGCCGTGTTGCATCAGCTCGGCGTGCACCTGGACAAGGACGCGCGCCGACCCTCGCCGCTCCCCGAGCACATCAGGGCGGCGGCGCTGGGCGCGGTGGCCGGCTGACGCTGGGACGCAAGAATCTCCCGGGACTCGTGCCCTGGCGGACAACACGCGTAGAATCGAATCGGGACCACAGCGAGGAGAGCGATATGGACGCAGCTGACAGCAAGCGCGCGCATCTGATCGTCGGTGGATTCCCACCCGGCTCACCGGCGGGTCACGATATGGATCTAGCCCGCCTGCGCATCCTGCAGGGGCTTGGTGAGGACCCGCGACTACTGGTTACCACGGGCAACGACTACAGCAGCCTGGACCGATGGTTGAGCGGCTGTCAGATGCTCGTCACCTACACCGCCGGACCGTTCGCCAATGACGAGCAGTGCGAGATCCTCGACGAATGGCTTCGGGGCGGTGGCCGTTGGCTCGCGCTACACGGCTCGTCGGGTGGCAAGGCGGTGAAGCTCGAACGAAACGGCATGCCCGTAAAGCAGATGGTCAAGAGCACGCACCACGTGCTGCTCGGCTGCTTCTTCTTGAATCACCCACCGCTACGCCGCTTCGAGGTTCGGGTCCGGGATACCGGGCATCCGCTGACCCGAGGTCTGCCGGAGCGCTTCCAGGTGGTCGACGAGCTCTATCTCGTCGAGCTTCAGCAACCCGCTGAATCGACCCTGCTGCTCAGCACCGAGCTCGACACCGATCCCTCACCGCCTGGCTTTGGCTTCGTCTACGATCGGGATACCTCGGTGCTCGAGGACGGCAAGTCCCGCGCGCTGGGGTATGAGAAGCGGATCGGCGAAGGCGCGGTTGCCTATATCGCGCTCGGTCACTGTCATCGCCCCGCGACCCGGCCGCAGCGTCTGGTCGACGATTCGGCATTGGTCGACGGTGATCGACCGCAGATCTTCCACGGCGTTTGGGACGACCCGAACTTCGCCACCCTGCTGCGCAACGGCATCGCCTGGGGCTCGGGCGGCGGCTGATACAAACACACCGAGCGACCGCGGCCGCCTGGCTTGCTTTATCTCAGACCTGCTCCAGCTCGATCAGCGTGCCACAGAAATCCTTTGGATGCAGGAACAGCACCGGCTTGC
>JAGRHX010000382.1 GCA_020444775.1 Gammaproteobacteria bacterium | reverse complement strand
TGATCTCCTTCATCACGCCACCGGTCGCGCTCGGCGCCTATGCGGCGGCCTCGGTCGCGCAGTCGAATCCGATGAAGACAGGTCTGGAGGCGATGCGCCTTGGCAGCATCATCTACTTCGTGCCGTTCTTCTTCGTCCTCAACCCGGCGTTGATCGGTCAGGGGACGACCCTGGAGGTGTTGTCCGTGCTGCTCACCTCGTTCATCGGTATCACGCTCATAGCAGCCGGGCTACAGGGTTATCTGTTCTTCACCGGTGCGCTGGTCGGCAGGGCGCTGCTCAACATCCCGGCGCGCGTGCTGCTGGTGATCGGCGGACTGGTGATGGTCTTGCCCGGCAACGAGATCATCGGCTACACGCATCTGCAGCTCACCTTGTTCTCGGCGCTGCTGCTCGCTGTCGGTGTGGCCCTGGCCTATGCCGGCCGGCGCAGGGTGCCGGTTCCGGCGCAGGCCTGAGGTCTCGCCGTGGGATTCCGGCGAGCGGGCTCAGCTGAAATGGGTCTGCTCGCCGGGCGCCGGGGTGTAACCGAAGTCGCCACGGGCGAGCACTGCTTCGCGACCGCCATGCTCCTCCAGCAGTGCCGCCTGGTCGGCGAAGGCCTGCGCATTGACCGCATCGGGATCGCATACGTCGCGTAGCTTCGCCTCGCAGCGTGCCAGCGTCCCGGCATGCTCCGGAACGTTGGCCAGATCCTGCTGCTCGTGGGGATCGTTCTGCAGGTCGAAGAGCTGCGGTCGCTGACCCACGTAGTGCACATATTTGTAGTGACCGTCGCGAATCATGAACATGCCGGTCATTGCCCCGACCGCGTGGTATTCGCTCAATACCGTTCGTTGTGGAATCTCGCCGTTGGCGATGCGCAGCAGGGAGTGTCCGGGCAGGGTCTCGCGCTCGCTCTGGTCGAGCTCGATGCCGACGCTCTCGAGGATGGTCGGATAGGCGTCCACAAGCGAGACCGGAGCCTCTACCCGACCTCCGGCCGGTACCTGTGGGCCGGCCATCAGCATCGGCACCGCGGCCGATTCCTCGAACATATTGGACTTGCCCCACATGCCGCGGTTGCCGAGATTGTCGCCGTGATCGCTGGTGTAGATGACCCGTGTGGTGCTCGCAAGACCGGTCCTCTCCAGTGTCTCCAGGACCCGCCCCACGCACTTGTCTAGATGGGTGACCATGCCGAAGTAGGCCGCGCGGGCGATACGCACCGTCTGCTCGTCGAAATAGTCATCGTAGCACTGTATCCGTGCCAGCTCGCGCAACACCGGATGGTCCGGTCGTTCCGAGCGGGCGTAGGCGCGTGGCCAGGGCAGTGACTCGGGTGGGTAGAGATCGAAGAACTCCGGGCGCGCGACCAGCGGGAAGTGTGGCATCACGAAGCCGACGTAGAGCATCCACGGCTGCTCGCTCGGCTGGCTGGCCGCGCGCTCCAGCCACTTGACCGCGTTGTCGGCGCTGCTGTTGTCGTAGCGCTGATAGCTCGAGTCACCGCGTCCGGCCTGGCGGGCCAGATTGTGCGCGGTACGGCGCGGCAGCATGTCCTTGCGAATGCAACCGGCGATGTCACCGATCTCCTCGATGACGTGCAGGGTGCCGATCTCCTCGCTCCAGCCGTTCGGATCCCGAGTCGAGCGATAGTGCAGCTTGCCGATCGCGGCGACCTGTCGCTGATGCTCGATCAGCCGATGACCGAAGCTTCGCGGCTCGCCGAAGTACGGATGACCGTTGTCCCACTTGCGGATCTGATGCGCGTAGCGTCCGGTCGCGAGGCTCGCGCGCGCTGGCACGCAGATGGGACAGTTGGTGTAGGCATTGTCGAACCGCGTGCCGCGTGCCGCCAGCGCATCCAGATTCGGCGTGCGTACGATGTCGTTGCCGTAGCAGCCGGTGATCTCGCGGTTGTGCTCGTCGGAGCAGATCAGTATCAGGTTGGTCGGCTGTACATCGCTCATCGTCAGTCCTCTGTGGTCAGTCCGCGGCGTCCGACATAGGTGGCTGCTCGAAACGATCCACGTCGCGGGCCGCACCCTCGGAGGCCGAGAGCGCGAAGGCCGCATAGGCCTTGAGCGCGGTGCTGACCATTCGCTCGCGTTTCTCCGTCGGCTTCCAGGCTGCCGCGCCACGCGCTTCCATGGCGCGGCGCCGCTCGGCCAGCGTGCTCTGGTCGACCAGCAGGTCGATGCGACGAGCGCGGATGTCGATCTCTATCTCGTCACCTTCCTCGACCAGCCCGATGTTACCGCCCTGGGCCGCCTCGGGTGAGATGTGGCCGATGCTCAGACCGGAGGAGCCGCCGGAGAAGCGACCATCGGTGATCAGCGCGCAGGCCTGACCCAGACCCATGCTCTTGATGTAACTGGTCGGGTAGAGCATCTCC
>JAGRHX010000381.1 GCA_020444775.1 Gammaproteobacteria bacterium | reverse complement strand
CGAGGAACTGGGCATCGACTACGAGCGCGTCCGTGCGGTGATCTCCGATACCGCGACGCTGGCCTACAACGACACCACGGGCGGCAGCCGGGTCGCCTTTGCCACGGGCCTTGCCACCATCGAGGCCGCGCGCGACGCCATCGGCCGTCTGTGCGAGCGCGCCTCCAAGATCTGGGGCATCCCGCTGGAGGCCGTGATCTGGGAGAAGGGCGCGGCGCATGCCACCGGGTCCTACGGCGCCGACCTGGAACCGCTCACCCTGGAGGCGCTCGCAGCCCAGGCCTCGGCCACCGGCGGTCCGATCGCGGGCCATCACGCCAGCAACGTGCAGGGCGCCGGCGTCAGCTTCGGCACGCACATCTGCGACGTCGAGGTCGACCCCGAGACCGGCCACGTCACCATCCTGCGCTACACCGTGGTCCAGGACGCGGGCAAGGCGGTGCATCCCTCCTATGTCGAGGGCCAGTACCAGGGCGGCGCGGTGCAGGGCATCGGCTGGGCGCTCTCGGAGGAGTACATCTACGGCGAGGACGGCCGCCTGCAGAACGCGGGCTTCCTCGACTACCGCATCCCCGTGTGCTCGGACCTGCCGATGATCGACACCGTGATCGTCGAGGTCCCCAACCCGGGCCATCCCTACGGTGTGCGCGGCGTCGGCGAGACCCCCATCGTCCCGCCGCTGGCGGCCGTCGCCAACGCGGTCTCCCACGCCATCGGCGTGCGCATGACGCGCCTGCCGATGTCGCCGCCGCGCGTGCTGCGCGCCATCGAGGCTGCCTCGGGCCACTGAACCTTCCACCCTTTCGAAACGGCAACGCCCCGGACCTCGCGGTCCGGGGCGTTGTGCGTTGATGGCGGGAGTTCGGCGCAACCGGGACGGGGTTGCCGCGCGGGTGTTGGCACTGCGTCCGATCCCGATGCGCATGCTCCGCTGCTCAGGCCAGTTGGCGTGTCCCCTTGCAGTCCGGATATCGATGACAGCCAAGGAATACTTCACCCGTGGCCCTGTTGGTCCGCTCGACCATGGAGCTTCCGCAGTGCGGGCAGCCTGTCGATCGTCTGCGTGCACTTTCCGTTGCGTGTTGCCGGTGCAAGCGATCCGTGTCGCGGCCTGGCTTGAGGCGCCGCGAGGCGATGTCCTTCAAGACGCGAGTGACCTCTGCATTTGAGAGGACCCGCTCGGTCCGCGATTCGATGAGCCGGACGAGATCTGGGACACCCTGGACAACGCTTGCCGGCATGTCCGTCTTGAATGTGCTGTCACCCGTGAACACGACGTAACCGAAGGTCTGGTCGGGCCGCAGGTGGCAGAGTGACTGTACGGTCTTGATGTGGTGGCGGTTCTGCCTGATCGGGTTGAAGAAGCTGGACTTCCGCTCGTAGAGAACCTGCGTCCACCGTTGCTGATCCTCACGACCGAAAATCCAACCCGAGAAGTTCTTGGTCTCGATGACAAACACCCCGTGGGGGGAAACCACAAGGTGGTCGATTTGGGTCGTGCCGTTGCGTGTTGGCAGGGTGACATCGTCGATGACTCGATAGGTCGCGGCATCGAGCGCTCGCGACAGTCTTGAGCTAACTCTTCTCTCGCCGCGTTTGCCCTTGTCTGGTCGAGTGACGATGAACCAGAATAGGAGGCACCCAATGATAATCAGAGCGATGGCGATCAACCTGCTCCCTCGGCGTAGCAGGGAACTAGGTTACTAAATCGCTGATCGACTTCGCCAGCATCTGCCGCCGGCGCGCTACTGCAATGTGCCGCAAGCAGCACAAGTGCTCAGACCATGGGCATTCCCTGCTCCACGGCCGGGGAAACCGGTTCGGCGCTAGTTGTCGTAGTCGGTCGCCGGGGCGGCGTGGGCGCGGTGGCGGCCTTCCCAGAAGTGGCCGATCCAGCGCGTGAAGACGTAGAAGATCGGCGTGAACATGAGGCCGAAGAAGGTGACGCCGATCATGCCGGCGAACACCGCGGTGCCCAGGGCCTGGCGCATCTCCGCGCCCGCGCCGGTGGCGATGACCAGCGGCACCACGCCCAGGATGAAGGCGAACGAGGTCATCAGGATCG
>JAGRHX010000380.1:11283-21403 GCA_020444775.1 Gammaproteobacteria bacterium | reverse complement strand
CCGGTCACCGAGACGCTGGCGCCGACCGCGAGCGCGGCGCTGAGCACGGCGAGCCAACGCAAGCGCTGCATATCCACGCCGAGACTGATGGCGACCGATTCGCCGAGCGTCAGCGCGGTCAGGCCACGACCGAGCATCAGCATGCACAGGCAGCCGGGGAACGCCAGGCTGGCGGCCAGCCAGACCTCGTCCATGCCACGATTGGCCAGCGAGCCGAGCATCCAGAAGACGATCTCCAGCGCGGCGAAAGGATTCGGCGAAAGACTGAGCGCGAGCGCGGTCAACGCGCCGGCCAGGCTGTTGACCGCGACACCCGCGAGGATCAGGGTCAGGGTCGACTGACTGCGGCCAGCCAATAGCAGCAGGCTGGCGACCGCCAGGGCCGCGCCCAGCAGCCCGCCCAGCGGCAGCGCCAGGGGCAGGCTGTTGACCAGCCCGGTATAGAAGGCGATGACCGCGCCCAGCGCGGCGGCGCCGGATACCCCGATCAGGCCGGGCTCGGCCAACGGGTTGCGCAGCAGCCCCTGCAGCACCGCGCCGGCCAGGGCCAGGCTGCCACCGACGATGATTGCGAGCAGGGTCCGCGGCAGCCGGACCTGCCAGACTATGATGTCCACCATGGGCTGGTCCTGACCCAGCAGGCTGCCGAGCACCTGCCGGGCCGGTAGCTGGCTGCTGCCGACCAGCAGCGACACGCAGGCCAGCGTGCCCAGCAGCAGCAGCAAGCCCATCAGCAGCCAGCGCTCAGCGGGGCGCCAGGGGGTCATCGTCGGCGCTCCGCGGCGGTCGCGGCCTTGCGCAGCGCCACGGCTACCTCGATGGACCGAGGCAGTCCACACAGTAGATGCGCATCGCGAACCTGCAGCACGCGAGCGCTTGATGCGAGGCTGCGGATCACCGGATGGCGCAGCAGCCGATGAGCAAGGGAAGGTGTGTCGGGGTGACGGGCGGGTATCACCAGGATGTCCGGTGCGCTCGAAACCAGGGTCTCCAAGGGCAGGGGCGCATCCCCCCTCAGGCCGAGCTCGGCGCCGATGTTGCGCACGCCGGCGGCCTGCATCAATGCGTCCATCAAGGTGTGCGCGCCGGAGCTGATCATGTTCGGCTGCAGATAGACGGCTCGTGGTGCTGATGTAGGTGCGGGCTGCAAGCTGGTGATGGTCTTACGCAGCTGCTCGATCATGCGTTCCCCGCGCGCGCTCTCGTGGACCGCGGCGGCCACCCGACGGACGTTGTCGGCGATGTCGTCCAGACTTACCGCGATGTCCAGCTCGACCACCGTGTAGCCCAGCCTGCGCAGGCTCAGCACCGCTGTCCGCGCCGCGTGCCGACCGGCCAGCACCAGATCCGGTTGCAGGCCGACGATCTCCTCGACCTGACCCCGGTTGCGGGGGATCCCCGGATAGCGTCCGGGCATGTGTGAAGCCGCCGGATCGTCGATCAGGAAGCTCAGGGTGGCGATGCGCTGGGCATCGACCAGGGCCACCAGCAGCTGGTCGGTGCACAGATTCATCGACGCGATACGACGTGGCTCGGCCGGCGCCGCCGCGGCCGACAGCGCGCTCAGCAGGACGAGCAGCGCAACGAACCCGCGGGCGCCGCGGGCCTTGCGCTCATGCGCGGCCCGCACGGCCTCGACGCCGCCGGCCCAGCAGCCATACAAGGGGCACGGCCAGCAGGGCCGCCGCGGGTGGCACCGGCGTGGGCACGAAGGACAGATCGTCCAGCGCGAAATACGCCGGCACGTTCATCTCACCTCTGAGGTTACGCTGGCTCGCGTCGACGCTGAAAGCAAGCGCATTGACCATGCCCAGATCGCGCAGCCCGACTCGGAGCCACTTATCGAGCACGTAGCTGCCTTCGGCCAGGGTCACCTGCAATCTGCCAGTCGACATGCCGTTGGCGTCCAGTCCTTCGATATACAAGTACATGTAGTCCTGGTTCTCGTCCTTGAACTCTTCCACGGTCACGAATCCGGTCAGACCTGACTGCATGGCATAGGCGGTCCAATAGGTGTTGGTGATTGCCACGTCCCTCACGTACACCGGATTGTCGAAGCGCACGAAGGCCGGCAGCGCGGGCTTGGGGTTCTCGCTGGATAGATAGTCATCGCCGGCAAAGCCGACGGCGTAGGCGTCCTGTCCCGGGCCGGCACCATCGCGGGTCACCGCCAGCAGCTGCTCGCGAAAGTCCGGTTGACCACTGGCGCCGCTTGGTCGGTCGGTCCAGAACGAGTAGGCCCAGCCTTGATAAGGTTCGTACTCGAAGCGGGCGCCGCCGCTTTCGAAGCTGCCGTACTCGCCTGACGCGGTGATGGCCTGATCGGGTCCGCCCGGCTGTAGACCCAGATCGTCCATGGTTGCGTAGCGGGCGTTCGCCTTGAACGCGACACAGCTCAGAAGGAGCGTCAGGACGAGGAACGGGGATCGGCACTGCAAGGAAATCATTCTGGTTACCTGTAGTCGTGAACGGTCATGTCGGGTATCCGCCGCGCCGGCGTCCACCGATGGCCGGGTCCAGGCCTGGACGGACTGTCCGCCGACCAGCCGCGCGAAGCAGGAGCACGGCCAGGGACAGCATCAGCGCGCCCAGCGCGGTCGGTGGCAATGGAACGGAGACCTGTGCGTCAGCAGGACCCGTGTCGGGTTCCGGATCCGGATCCGGATCGGGGTCGGGATCCGGATTGCTGGTATCGAGGTATCGAACCGCAACCGCATCCAGGTCGAAGCCGGTGCTACCCTCGGTCGGATAGGGGTCGTAGAGTGGAAATATGTCGGATTGGAACGTAACGGGGTTGAACGAGGGAACAGTACTGCTGCCGTCGCCGACCACATCGATGATACGTACATAGCGTATCGGGCTGGGCAGGTTGCCGCCGAAGACCGCAAGGTCGAAAGGGGTGCCGCAGCCGGCCACGTCCTTGCTGGCAAAACCGATGACCCCGCTCGGGTTCATCGTGTCGAATCGGTTGATTATCCTGCGGTTGGAGGAGAAGGTCGGGAAGCGATAGAAGACCTGGCCGTCCGCCGAGACCTCCACCCAGGCCAGTTCCATGAACAGCTCGCTGCCGACCGCGAAGGCATTCTCGAAGATGGCGAAGTCCCAGCCGCTGCCGTCGACGATGGGCGGGTCGAAGCGCAGCGTCATCTTGCCACCACGACCCAGGCTGACAACTGTCGAGAGCTGGTCCACGCTGCCGATCGAATCGGCGGGCCCGACAGCAGCCTGTGGCACGTCCCAACCCGGGTCCACGCCCGGTCCCGGCTGGTAGTCCAGATCACCCGCTTGTCTGTTGGCGGCCCAGGCGACGATGTTCGGATCGTCGACGCGGACCGATGGCTGGCTCGAACCGGCACCGAAGATGCAACCCTGCGCAAGGGCGACACCGCCGTGCAGGGTCAGCAGCCCGGCCCCGAGGCCGACCATCCCATTGAGCAGCTGCCGTTTCATTCGAAGTTGATCTCCATGCCGACGAAGCCGCTGCGCTCCGGCATCGGATACTGCTCCGCGCTGAAGCTCAAGGTGGAGTAGATCTCGTTGAGAAGGTTGTTGATTCCGCCGAAGACGCGCAGCGGTCCATGCTCGTAGCTGGCCTTGACATCGACGACCTGATAGCCCGGCAGCATGCGGTTGACGTTACGTTGATCGTTGCCGTCGTAGCTCGGCCCCACCAGGCTGGCCGAGGCGGCCAACGTCAGGGGCGCGACCGGCTGCCACTCCAGGCCGAGCGTGGCCTGGCGTTTCGGCACCAGCGGCACACGCGTGCCAAGTGATTCGAAGGTCGCGCTGATCTGCGAGTAGTTGGCGAACAGGAAGAGCTGGTCGCTGGGATAGAATTTCAGATCCAGTTCGAAGCCGTGCCGGCGCGTGACATCGTCGAAATTTCGGTTCACCCGTGTGTTCGCTGCCGGGTCGACACCATAGTAGATCTCGTCCTCGGTTCGTACCTGAAAGAAGGTCAGTGCGTACTCGATATCATTGCCGATACGGCCGCGAGCGCCGATATCCAGATGCCGTGCGCGTTGCGGCCCCAGATCGTCTGCCGCCTCAGCCAGCTCGTCGGCATTCGGATTCCTATAGCTGCTCGAGTAGTTGGCGAACAGGCTCAGGTACTCCTGAACCGGCAGCAGCAGGCCGATCTCATAGGCGTCGTTGTGCCAGATATGGGCGCCGGGATCGGTGCGCTCGAAGCGCTTGAAGACTCGTCCAGGCACCTGCACGGGAACCTGGATGGTTCCGATCGGTGGTGGCAGGACCGTCGTCACCAGCACCGTCCTGGGAGCCTCCTGGTACTCCTTGAACTCTTCGGTGAACGACGTCTGCTGATAGCGACTGTGTCGATAGCCGCCGCTCAACCGGGCGTCGGCGAACAGACCGATATCGGCGTGCGCGAACCAGCCGTTGTCCTCGACCCTCACCAAGCGCGCCCGGCCGGCTTCGGTATCCGCGTTGAAGGCGCTGAGCTCGCGCTTCAGATCGCTGAAATAGTGGTCGGCGCCGAGGCTCAGACGATGCGTGCGTCCCAGCGCCTCGAGCTCCAGGTCGTAGCGCGCATGCAGCTCCTCGGCCTGCTCGCGGATCTCGCGCTCCTGGCGCTCTGGTGGCAGCAGCGGGCTGGCGCCCTGCACGAAGGGGTTCTTGCGGCTGCGGTATGCGCCGCTCAAGGACAGCTCGCCGGCGACGCCCAGATCCAGCTCTACGGCCAGATGCGAGTGCCGGTCCACGGTGCGCGCGTTGTCGATGGGGAAGCGTGTCTGCTTACGAGTCTGCGGATCGATGGCCAGGTTTCGTGGCAGGGCGCCGGGTAGCCCGTAGCGGTCCGAATGATAGCGAAAGTCGCCCCTCAGTCGCAGGAACGAGGTCGGGTCATAGCCGATGCTGAAGCTGGTGTCGGTCTTCTCCAGCTCACCGTTGTCACGATAGCCCTGCTCGTCGAAGTAGGAGGCGCCGAAACGCAGCCAGACGTCGCCGGCACGCGCGTCGAATCCGACCCGGGTGTCCTGGGCGCTGGCGTCGCCGCGGCGCAGGAACAACTTGCCACTGGCGCCATCGTTGCGCCGTCCGCTACGGGTGATGATGTTGACCACGCCGCCGACCGCGCCGTTGCCGTACAACACCGCACTCGCGCCGCGAATGATCTCGATGCGCTCGATGTCGTTGAGCGCGATGGTGGATAGATCCGGCCCGGACAGGTCGACAGCGTTGAGTCGCACCCCATCGACCAGCACCAGCACGTTGCTGACATGGGTCTCCGGCCCCTGGCCACGGATATCGACGCCGGCGAACTTCTCGTTACCGAAGAAGTTCTTCTGTTGCACACCGCCCTCGCGGGCCAGCAGCTCGACCAGATTGCGACTGCTGCTGTGGGCAATGTCGGCGGCACTGATCACTGTGACGTTCTTGGGGATCCGTGCCGCTGCCTGGGGCATGCTGTCGGCGCTCACGACAATGGTGTCGAGCTCGAATCGACTGCCCGCGCTGCCCGCGGCGGCGTACGCGCCAGCGGGTAGGAGCAGAAACAGCATCGCTGCGATTGGCAAGAATTGACGCATCACCCGTTCCCTGCACGCCGCCCGCGCGCGGATATCCCGGTCCGGCCGGCGTCACACGAGTGCAAGCCGAGCAGACCTCGAATGCCACGTTCAACGGCGATAGGGATCGCTGCTTCGATCGAATCGTTGGATTCAGGAGAGGTCGGATTCGGGTCGAATCCGATGGGCACTGGCGTGGTCTCATCACCTGCCCGTTCGGAAGCCTGGCTTCCTCACCTGCCGTCCAATCCCCGAGACATGGCGTAGGAGTCGAGCGTGAGGCCGGTCTCCGGGCTCGCGAGCCGTGATTCGTATGCCTGTTCGGGTCGATACATGGACGGGCTGATTGACCGGTCGGGACCGGCCTGCTCAGCGGCCTTGATGACGTCGACCACCAGCGGGCTACGTTTCACGCTTCCGCCTCGCCTTCCCGGTTGCGCGCGACTGCGACCAGTGGCGTGTGAGGACGGAATGACTCGCCTACCGTTGCGGGGGCAGCGCTGGAATGACCGCATGTTCCGAGCCGGACCCGTCGTCCGGACTGCGTGCGGCGCACCAGCTTCCCGTTTCACTCCGCGGGTCGGCCGACCCTGGGAGCACCTGACGCAAGCGGCAGTCTAGATCGGAACCGGGTCGTGGGCCAAGCCGTACGCCTCGTGCGCGAATGCGATCCGGCCCGAGTCCAGACTCGTGGCGTGATTCGTTGTACGGGTCAATCAGGGCAGCGCGAACTGGCCGGTCAGCGCTATGGCGCCGAATCTATGTGGGCCGTCCTGCTGGGCGAACTCGCGGGTCCGTAGCACGCGGGCGACCGTCAACCTGAACGGGCCGTAGCCGGTCGAGATACCGACGCTGAAATCTCCGACCAGACGCTCCTTCTTGACACTGTGGCTGCCGGCGAAGGTGTTACCGTCGAGGAACAGGTCGCGCAGCACGAATCGAGCGTCGGCGGCGGCGAAACCGTGCAGATGAAAGCCGTGGTTGGCTTCGAGCTGACCGGCGTCGCCGCCCGGTCGGATGATCGCGTTACCGAAATTCTTGGGCAGGTTCCAGCCGATCCGTGCCTCCGAGCCAATGGTCACGAAGTCGTGCACGTTGCCGACGGCAAAGCCGGCGCGCGGCAGCAGGTCCACGGCCAGCGGCAGACCGGACAATCCCTCGAGCGACTGATGGAATCGATAGCGCCGCTCATAGGTGAGAACCAGACCCGGCTCGGTCTCGAGCTGATTGGACCAGCCGCGTGGCTTGCGGATGTTGCGGAATTCGTGCACGAAGGTCTGGGTCCATTGCGCCGCCGAGTATGGTCCGACCACGCCGAGCTGCACCTCCATGATGTCCAGACGCCGCTCATCGTAGGTCTGGAAGGCCGCGCTGGCGTAAAGCCAGCCGGCATAGGGACGGTCGTCGACAATCAGATCACTGCGACCGATGTCCTGCGGGGTGTAAATGTTCTGGCCGAGGGAGAAGCTCACCCGGCGAAAGGTGCCTGAAGCCAGACCGGTCTGCAGGTCGTCCCGGGTGCAGTCCTTGCTCGCTGGCTCGGCGCGCGGTCGTCCGGTCAGCCAGTCGTTGACCGAGGCCAGATTGTCGATCACGAAGCGTTGCCAGTCATCGAGCTCGCGATTGGTGCGAAAGCGAGCCAGCGCCGGTGACAACCAGGTGAACTTGACACCATTGGTGTAGTTCTGGTCGGTGTTGGCAAACAGATCGTTCTCGAAATGGACGACGAACTCACCACGCAGATCCTCGCCCGGTGGCTCGCATTCTCGGGCAGGGCTCGCCAGCGCGACCAGCAGTAGCGCCATACCGAGCCAGGGTCTGAATCCGTGAGGGCTGACGGCGCGGGCGGTCGCGCGCCGCGTGATCCGGTTTCTGCTGGGGACTGGCATCGATCCTGGTGTGCTCGAGGTCTGTGAGGGAAGGCGCATGGCGGTCGCTGAGCGTCAGTGCGTGGGCTGGAACCACCGCCCCAGTCTTCGGGCCGGTCTTCGGGCCGGTCTTCGGGCCGGTGATTGGGGTGGGTCATTGTACGTGGCGAGTCGCGTGCGTGCCGAAGCTGACAGCCGTGCCCGCCGCGCATAGTCTATCTCGACCACAATTGGAGCAGGGGAGAGGCAATCGATGACCGCATGTATTCACGATCACGGCGCGTTCAATCCCGATGAGCACCGCAGTCGCTGGGGGGCCGAGGACCGGGTGGGCGCGGCCAACTTCCTCACCCCGGAGCGGCGTCTGGCCGCGCTGCGCATGGTCGAGCAGGGGGAGATCATCGATCTCAGTCATGTGATCGAGAACGGCGCACCGCGTATCCCGCCGAACCAGACCCCGTTCGTCATGACCCTGGCGCCGCGTGCTGACAACGTCATCAAGCGCCGGCGCGCGGCCGGGGCGATGAACGATGCCGGCACCTCGTTGGAGCGTATAGAGATGTGCACCCATGTCGGCACGCATATCGATGCGTTGGGGCATGTGAGCATCGGTGAGCGGATGTACAACGGTCGCTCGACCCGCGACGAGTTGGACGATTTCGGTCTGAGCAGCCTCGGTGTGGAGAACATCCCGCCGATCATCGGTCGCGGCGTGTGTCTGGACGTGTCGGGTCTGGATGGCGGGGCGATGCTGGGCGCCGGCCGCGCGGTCGGCGTGGACGATCTGCAGCGGGCTCGGGACAAGGCCGGCGTGGACATCCGCGAGGGCGACATCATCTGCATCAACACCGGTTGGGGCCGCTTGTTCATGCAGGACAACGACCGTTACGTCGGTGGTGAGCCGGGAATCGACGAGCACGCCGCGCAGTGGCTGACCGAGCAGGGTATCGTCGCGATCGCCGCCGATAACATGGCGGTCGAGGTCATACCCCATCCGCGTCATCCAGAGCTTGTCTTGCCCGTGCACCAGCACACGCTGGTCGAGGCTGGTGTCTATCTGATCGAGAACATCAAGCTCGATGAGCTGGTCAGCGCCGGCGCCAGCGAGTTCTGCTTTGCGCTGCTTGCGACCAAGTTCAAGGGCGCGACCGGCTGTCCGGTGCGGCCCATCGCCTTGCGCTGAGAAGGTGCTACCCGACTGTCCGTCCGCTGATGTTGGTTGAGCGGACGGGCACGGGATACCATTGTCGGCATGTCGCTCTCCAACCTGCATCGTCGTCCGTTGGTCGCGCTGGGTCTGTCAGCGCTACTGGTGTTCGCCCAGATGCTGGCATTGGTGCATCCGTTCGCGCATCTGCCCTTCCGGCAGGGGACGCCTGGTCACGCGTTCGACACGGCCCACGTCGACGAGCAAGCCCAGGACGCGCCGTTCGAGCGGCACGTTCCGGGTGGTAACAGCTGTGAAGCCTGTCTGCTGCTCGCGCATCTGTCTGCCGCCGATCTCTACACCCCTCGGACCGTGCCGCTGCGTTCATCGCCCGATGCGTGTGACACGTGGCGTCCCCACGTCGCGCCGGCAGGCTTCCGGGCACCCTGCCCGCCGGTCCGTGCGCCCCCGTTTCGACTCCAGTCCATGGTCTGAGCCCGACTGCCTTCCGCCGCCGCTGACCTGCGTACCCGCGGGATCCTGCGGCGCGGTGCGCCAGTCCTGAGTCATCGATCATCGCGCCCCGCCAGTTCGAGTCCGCATCGCGACGCGTTCGGCTCGCGAGCTGGGCGCGGCACCTCTGTCCAGAGGTAGTCCCTGGAGTAGATGTCAAACATGTCGGATATTCAATACTCAACGGGCGTGGGCCGCGCCCTGCTCATGGCCTGTCTGCTCGCGCCGCAGGCCGTCTTCATCGAGATCAGCGCCGCGCAGGGTCAGCCTGCGCACGAAACCGACCAGCAGCAGGAGCTTGGCGCTCACGAGCATGGTCACGGCGAGCTCGACATCGTCGCTCAAGATGACCTGCTCGAGCTCGCCTTGAGGATACCGGGGGTCAACGTGCTCGGTTTCGAACATGCGCCCAGCAGTGACGAGGACCGGGCCAGGCTCGACGTCGCGCGCCGCGATTTCGCCGCCGCGGCATCGTTGTTCGAACCCGACCGCGAGGCCGCCTGCGTGCTGGAGTCCAGTGACGTGGAATTCGAAGGACTGAGCGCGTCCACGGATCATCACGCTGGCGACAAGCGCGAGCATGCCGAACGGGAGCACGGCGATGCACATGATAGGCGCGAGCATGCCGAACGGGAGCACGGTGATGCACATGCCGAGCGCAAGCATGCCGACGAGCACGCCGGCTCGCATACCGAGCTGCATGCCAGCTATCGCTTTCGCTGCGCGGCGCCGGCGAAGCTGCGCAGCCTCACGGTGAGCCTGTTCCCCAAGCTGCGGCAGATGGAGGAGCTGCGGGTGCGTATCGTCACCGCCACGCAACAGCGTGCGCTCAACATCGGTCCCGGGGATCGGTCGATCCGGATCCGGGATTGAGTATCGGGACGGCCGTGCAGGGGCTTCGTGTGAACGACCAGACACCGAATCCATCCGCTATCTCACTGCAGCGTGTGCGCTTTGCCTGGCGCCGCGGGCAGCGCGACGTCCTCGACATCGACCACCTGGACATCGCCAGGGCGAGCAGCGTCTTCATCCGCGGTCGTAGCGGTGCCGGCAAGAGCACG
>JAGRHX010000380.1:0-11223 GCA_020444775.1 Gammaproteobacteria bacterium | reverse complement strand
GGCCAGCCGATCTCACGCTGGCCGGGGCGGGCCCGGGATCGCTTCAGGGCCGACCACATCGGGTATGTGTTTCAGCTCTTCAATCTGATCCCGTATCTCTCGGTGCTGGACAACGTCATGCTGAGCTGCCGGTTCTCGGCGCTTCGTGCCAGACGCGCCCGGGACCGGGCTGGCTCGGTGCGGCAGGCCGCGGTGAACATGCTAGCGGCGCTGGAGCTTGCCGACCCGGCCCTGCTGCAGCGGCCTGCCACCGAGCTCAGCATCGGGCAACAGCAGCGGGTCGCGGTGGCCCGTGCGCTGATCGGTGAGCCGGAGGTCGTGATCGCCGACGAGCCGACCTCGGCCCTGGACGAGCTCAGCGCGCGACGCTTCATGACCCTGCTGATGGCCGAGTGCGAGCGTGCCGGCAGTACCTTGCTGTTCGTCAGCCACGATCGCCGGCTGGCCGACGCATTTGACCGCCAGCTGGCGTTGGACGAGTTCAATGCACGGGCATCCGGCACCGGGCAGCCGGCAAGGGCGGCGTCATGTTGAGGCTGTCGCTGGCCAGTCTGTGGAATCGTCGCGTCACCGCGGCGCTGACCGTGTTCGCGATCGCCCTCAGTGTTGCCATGCTGCTCGGCGTCGAGAAGCTTCGGCGCGATGCGCGTGAGTCGTTCGCGAACACCATCTCGGGCACGGATCTGATCGTCGGCGCGCGCAGCGGCTCGGTGCAGCTGCTGCTGTATTCGGTGTTCAGGATTGGTGATGCGACCAACAACGTGTCGATGCAAAGCTTCGAGGCGATCTCCGCGTTGCCCGGCGTCGCTTGGAGCGTGCCGCTGTCGCTGGGTGACTCGCACCGTGGATTCCGGGTGCTCGGCACCAGCGTCGAGTACTTCGAGCGCTATCGATACGCGGGCCAGCAGCGCCTGCGGCTCGCCCAGGGGCAGGTCTTCGCCGATGTCTTCGACACCGTGCTCGGCGCCGAGGTCGCGGAGCGACTCGGCTACAGTCTCGGTGATTCGATCGTCGTCACCCACGGCGTGAGTGACGTCAGCCTGATGGCGCACGAGGACAAGCCGTTTCGCGTCGCCGGAATCCTGGAGCGGACCGGGACCCCGGTCGACCGCACCGTGCACGTCAGCCTGGAAGGTATCGAGGCGATGCATGTGGACTGGCATGCGGGTGCGCCGGTTCCCGGTCATCGCACCTCGGCGGACGCGGTGCGCGCCATGCAGCTCCGCCCGAAGTCGGTCACCGCCTTCCTGCTCGGTCTGGATTCGAAGCTGGCGATATTTCGCGTGCAGCGGGCAATCAACGAGTACCGATCCGAGCCCCTGCTCGCGATCATCCCCGGTGTCGCGCTCCAGGAGCTCTGGGATCTGATGGCGATTGCCGAGAATGCTCTTTTCATCATCTCGGTGCTGGTGGTGGTCACGGGGCTGTGCGGGATGTTGACCGTGATCCTCGCAAGCCTCGAAGCGCGCCGCCGCGAGATGGCGGTGCTGCGCTCACTGGGTGCGCGCCCCGGTTACGTGTTCGCGCTGTTCATGAGCGAGGCAGGTCTGCTCACCGCGCTGGGCGCGGCATTGGGGCTTGCCCTGCTGTACGTGATGAGCTTGATGTTGCAACCGCTGCTGTTGGCCCGCTTCGGTCTGCAGATCCCGCTCGGAGCACCGCTGGCGAGCGACCTGTTGATGTTGGCTGGCGTGGTCGTGGCGGGCATCGTGGTCGGCACGATCCCCGCGCTTCGCGCCTACAGGCTTTCGTTGGCCGATGGCCTCGTGATGAGGATTTGAAGCATGTTCGATGATGCATCCTGGCTCCCTATGCGCTCGTCTCGTTCGTGTCCGCGACGTTGGTATGCCGGGACGTTCGGCCGGCGGACGCGTGGCATGCCCAAGCTGTTGCTTGCCGTGCTCGCCGCGGTGATGCTGTCACAGCTCTGGCCGGCTCAGGCCGACGATGAGGCGATCAGAAAGCTCGAGTGGGACGACCTGATGCCGCAGACCTGGGACCCGTTCGCCCAGATCCGGGCGCTCAGCGAGT
Source organism: Gammaproteobacteria bacterium (assembly GCA_020444775.1). The sequence continues at coordinate 9,192 of JAGRHX010000380.1, read as the reverse complement.
CCGGCAAGGATCTGCAGGACGGCTCGCCAGAGGCCGATGCCGCCATGAAGGCCTACCTGAACGCCGGTCGCAACGCACCCGTGGTCGAGGCACTGAACGGACAGCGGGTGCGGCTGCCCGGGTTCATCGTGCCCCTGAGCTTCGAAGGCACCGAGGTCAACGAGTTCCTGCTGGTGCCGTATAGAGGCGCGTGTATCCACGTGCCGCCGCCACCGTCGAACCAGGTCGTGCACGTTAAGTTGGCTCAGGCCTACTCGATGCGCTCGGTCTTCGAAGCGGTCTGGGTGACCGGGACCATGCGCACTCAGCGCTTCGACAACGATCTCGGTGACGCCGCCTACACGCTCGAGGCCACCGAGGTCAAACCCTACGAGTGACAGGTCGGCCGGACGGCGTTGCCGTCAATCAGGCTTGCCATCGTGTGTGCCGGCAGAGCAGCCGCCCTCTGCAGCGCTCTTGATGCCGGCTTGCCGAGGCGGCCGATCTGCCTCGAGCTTCCCACAGGCGAGGCTTGCTGGGAATGCACGGCGATCAGATCACCGCGATCTGTTCCACTCGCTCGAAGCCTCTGTCTAGACTCGGCCGGGTAGGTAGAGACACCGCGCTGTTCGGTGTCCTGGGCCGGCTTGATTCCTGGGGCGGAATCGAAACGGAGTCGATCGGTCGGCGCCTTGCTGGGCGCTCATCGGCACAAGGAATCGCAAGCGATGCTCCATGGCATCTGGACGCGCGCGCAGGTGGGGCTGGCGCGCGCAGGTGGTTGGGTTCGTGGCTTGACCCGAGGTCTGCCGCTGGTTGTTGGCCTGGCCGTCACGCTCGGTGCGCAGGGCTTTGAAGGCATTCCCTCCTGCGCCGAGTTCACCGGCACCTGGGGCAACGAGATCGGGCGACTCAACGATGGCTTTGGCGAGTGCCAGACCCGCTCGTATGCCTACCGGTTTCGTGACCGGACGGTGCTGGTGGGTACGCTCAGCTATGTGTTCGAGGTGGGCAAGGACGCGACGGCGTGTCCCGGCGACGCCCACGGTCCGGTCGAGGCCTGGCCTTGTGGAATCTACTGTGTCAGTCCGCGTCACGCGACCAACGTCTGTCTGATCCCCGAGAGCGATTGCCATCTTCCAAACGGTGAGGCCGGCTGCGCCGCGCCGGAGGAGACGCAGACGCAACGAGACAGCGGTGCGCCGGCCTGTGGCGTGGGCAATCCATGCAATCCGGCCAGTGGCAACAAGTTCCAAGCCGAAACTGATGTGACAGGCTTCCCAGGCCTGATCCGACACTACAATTCGATCCTGCCGGTCAACCCCTGGTCGCCGCTCGGCCCGCGCTGGCGGCACGAATATCAGGCAAGGCTGTTGTTCACGGCCTCAGGTGAGCCGAACGCGCTGCGCGGTAACGGAGCGATGGTTCGGTTCAGCGCCGCGGACGCTACCCGTTACCGGGCACCGGGACATCCTCGTCTGGAGTTGCAACGTGCCGCCGGCGAGTGGTTGTTACGGGACGGTGCCGAGCGCACGGAGATCTACGACGAACTCGGGCGCTTGATCGGGATCCGCTACCCGTCCGGGCGCAAGCTGATATTGAGCTACGAGAATCCAGGTACCGCGGGTGGCGGCCGTGGACGGCTGCGTGAGGTGCGTGCATCGAGCGGCGGCCGGCTGACGTTCGAGTACGAGTCGGAGGATCTCGATGCGCGGCTGGTCTCGGTGCGCGATGCGGGCGGCCACCGGGTGCACTATGGATACACAGCGGGTGTGCTCACCGAGGTCCGCTATCCAGACCAGACACCTGAGCTCGAGAAGGACGACCCGACTCGGGAGTACCTCTACGAGTCCGAGCACCCGTATGCGCTGACCGGCATCATCGACGAGCGCGGGGTGCGCTATGCGAGCTGGTCCTATCATCCAGATGGCCGGGTGGCGAGTAGCGAGCATGCCGGGGGCGTGGACCGGGTCACGCTGGATTACGCGGCCAATGGCACGGTCAACGTCAATGATTGGCGCGGTGAGGGTCGACGCTACGCGTTCAGCCGCGAGGCCGGCTTTGCCCGGCCCAAGCGGGTCGAGCACGGCGACTGTGTCGACTGCAGCGCGGGTGTGGACGAGCGGGAGTACGACGGTTTCGGCTATCTGCGTCGTCGGGTCGATGCCAATGGAACCGAGTCGATCTACACGCACGATGTACTGGGGCGTGAACAGTGTCGCATCGAGGCGATATCGGACCTGAAGACCCTGCTCGGCGCTGAGATGGTGGCTGCCGATTTCGTGCCGGCGACGAGGGTCTGGCGCCAGCAGTGGCACGATGCGCTCCGACGGCCGGTGCGCCGTGAGCTGTACGAGCCGGAGCTGCCATACAGCGGCGTGCTGGTCGGTTGCGATGACTTCGACACGGGGCCGCCGCCCGGCTGGCGTCTGGTCAGACGGCTGAGCTACACCTACCACGATGAGCAGCTCACCAGCGAGGTGCTGTACGCCCCGGATGCGGTACCCACGCAGCGGGTGACACGGTACTCCTATTTCCGCGCGAGCGAGGGTGCCCCGGCTGTGCTCGACGGGCTGTTGCGCAGCATCGACGGCCCGCGAGAGGATGTGCTCGACACCACCACCTTCGAATATCACCACTTCGATTCTGCCGACGCGCAAGCCGGTCAGCTTGCGCGTGTTGTCGATGCCAGCGGTCAGGTCGTGATCGACCGTACGCGCTACGACGCAGACGGCCGTCTGGTGGCATATCGCGATGCACAGGGTCTTCTGACAGAAGCGCGCTACGATCCGCGGGGCCGGGTCGTAGCAACTATTGCAGCCGACCGCGAGACCCGCTATGGCTACACGCTGGACGGTCGTCTGCACACGATCACCGCGCCGGACCGGAGCGTGATCCGCTACGACCACGACGATGCCGGTCGACTGCAGCGCACGACCGACGCACTGGGGCAGTTCGTGGAGTGGGATCTGAGCGACCCGCTGCGGATCGTCTCGATAGTCAACGATGCCAATGGCTTCGAGCAGACGCGGAGCACGACGCTACTTGCGCCAGACGGGCGGGTGCGGGCTCGGCAGGACGCGCTCGATCGGCAGGTCCACTTCGAACACGACGCAGGTGGCAATCTGACCGACGTTCGCGACGCCAAGAGCCAGCTCACTCGATACGGCTACGATGCACTGAATCGGCGGAGCCGAATCGAGGCCGCCGATGGTGGCGTGGTGCGGATGCAGCATGACGCGCTGGACCGGCTGCGGCTGGTGGTGGATGCGGTCGGCGCGCGGACCGAGTACAGCTATGACGGGCTCGATAACCTGATCAGCACCCTGAGCGCCGACAGTGGCCTGACCACCCGCCAGTTCGATGCCGCGGGCAACGCGCTGCAACGCACGGATGCGCGTGGCGTGGTCGAGACACGAAGCTACGACGCGTTGGAACGAGTGACCAGCCTCGAGTATGCCGATCCTTCGGAGAACATCAGCTACCAATACGATCAGGGCGCGCACGGCGTCGGTCGTCTGTCTTCGATCGAGGACGAATCCGGGCGCCTGGTCTTCGACTACGATCCGCGCGGCAACGTCGTGTACCGGCAGCAGCATACCGATGGCCATCAGTGGTCGGTGAGCTACGCCTATGACGCGTTGAATCGGTTGACCGCGATGCTCTACCCCAGCGGTAGCGTGCTGCGCTATCAGCGCGACGCGCTCGGTCAGGTACGGCGGGTCGAGCTACGAGACGGTGACACGGTCAAGGTGCTGGCGGACGACATCAGCTACCCACCACTGGGGCCGGAGAGGGCGCTTACGCATGGCAATGGCATGCACGAGACCCGGGTATTGGACGATCTCTATCGTCTGGAGACACTCAGCGTCGGTGAACTCATCGAACGCGGGCATGGCTACGACGATAACGACAACATCATCGCCATCACCGATCATCGACACGCTGATCGATCTCAGCAATTCGACTACGACGCCGGGGATCGCCTGGACTACGCCAAAGGCTCGTATGGCGTGCTGGACCTGGGCTATGACCTGAACGGCAATCGCATTCGGCTCGAGCGCGATGTCGGTGTCAGCGAGTATGTGTACGCACCGGACAGCAACCGCTTGCTCACCATCACCGGGCTTAACGCAACCAGCTACGACTATCTGCCCAACGGTGCGATCACGAGCCGCGGCACGGACACGCTGACCTACAACCACCGGGGCCGGCTGAGTCACATCGAGATGGCCGACGGTAGTACGGCCAGTCATCTCTACAACGCCCTGGGCCAGCGCGTGCGCCGGGTGCTCGATGGCGTCAGTCGATACTTCATCTACGATCTGGATGGTGCGTTGCTGGCTGAGGCGGATGAGGGCGGTGCCATCCGGCGTGAGTATGTGCGTGCAAATGGCCGCATCATCGCGGTGCTCGAGCCGCAGGGCCCGGCGCTGCAGGCGGTGGATCCGGTGGCGCGACTGGAGAGCCCGGACTCGGCAACGGTGCTCGAGCCAGGTGTCATGTTGACGTGGGCGGGAGCGGCGCCCGACGCGCAGGTCTCTGTGGCGGTGGGCACACGGGCGGATGCGGCGGATGTGCTGTCGCTCGGTCAGACCAGCGCCACGAGCGCGGTTCTCGAAGGGTTCAACGAGAACGGCGAGCCACTGTATGTTCGTCTGGACACGTCCTTCGGTGGTGTGGTGTTCCATCGCCATGCGCGGTTGAAACGTGCGGACCGGCGGCCCCGCCCACGCTTCGAGTTGCCGGCCGGCGGCGTCTACGACGCGGGCACCCAGCTCGTCTGGACCGGCGGGGGCGCGCAGCCCCCCTACCATCTCTGGATCGGCACCGAGCCGGGGCTTGCCGACATCGCCGAGCTCGAGGTGAGCGACGACAACGCCGTGTCTGTCCCGTATCTGCCCGAGACCGGCCAGCGCCTGTACGCCCGCCTGTGGTGGCAGGCCGACGACGTGTGGCTGCATATCGATGGCGAGCTGCCGACCGTGGCCACGCCCGGTGCCCATGTGCTCGAGATTGGCAAGGTGCTGGACGCTACGGTCGAGGCGCCGACGAGCGACGACCTCGCGCAGCCGTCGCTGCGTTTGACCTTCACGCTACCGGACAGCCTGCCGGACAGCGGGCTGCGCCTGTACTTGCGTAGTCGTGCGGTCGGTGAGCAGGCGCGGCCGTTGCTGTATCTGAACGGTCGTCTCTTCGGTCGGCTCGAGGCCAATCCGGGTGAACAGCGCCACGCCAGCGGCGAGAACTTCGACCTGCCTGCTGACTGGCTGCGTCCCGGCCTCAACGAGATACGTCTGCTGCTGCCTGCACCCGGTGCAAGCTGGTCGCTGTCCGAGCTGATTCTGTTCGAGCCCGGCAGCACGCTGCCGGTCGAGCCCGGCGTGCCCTGGGCGACGCGAGCCGGTCGCGGCACGGGTCTGTTGTGGGATCCGGCCGGTGTGGATCTGACGTTCCCGGGCGCGGACATGCTGCTCACCGGGCGACTGTGGATCGGCGAGGTCGACTGTAACGAGTCGCTGCGGTTGATGCTGAATGACCTGGAGGCAGCGCCGATTGCGAACTGGACCTGCTTGCAGGCAGGTGCCGAGCGCTGGTTTACGCTGCTGCCCTGGCAGCAGCAGGCGGGCGAGAATCGGCTGCACTTTCGTGTTGATGAAGATACGACGAGCTGGGCGCTGGGCCAGTTGGAACTGGTGAAGCCTGGTCCGGCGCTGTCGATGACGCCCGGGGAAGCCGAGTATCGGCACATCGGGCATGGCTATGGTAGCGACCAGCATTTGCAGAGCGCGAGCATCGAGTTCGAGCGGCCAGCCGAGCCGCTGTCACTGCATTTTCGAGCCTACGCGGTGGATGCCCACGAGAAGCTCAGCGTCTATCTGAACGGCAATCTGCTGAAGCGCTACAGCTTCCTGGTCAAGGTGGGCTCGCAGATCCTGTCCTGCCGGCAACGTCTGGACCTGCCCGAGGCGTTGCTTCGTGATGGCACCAACCGGCTGCTGTTCGTCAACGCCGCGACCGGTGAGCCCTGGGGACTGACGGATCTGCATCTGCTGCCGCGTGCTGAATCGCCGCCAGCACACATCGTGCTCGATACCCAACAAGCCGAAACAGGTGTGTTCGGCACACCGCTCGACTGCGCTGGTTTCACCGACGCGCTGAGCGTGCGCTTCGAGCAGCCGAGCGGTGCGCATGCCGTGACCCTGCTCGGCTTCGATATCGACCGGCCGGACGAGGTGGTGCTGATCTTGAACGGCACCCGCATCGGTGCGCTGAACCCCTACCACGACCAGCAGTGGACCCCGCTGCAGTTCGTGACCCTGCCCGAGTCCTTGCTGCAAGCGGGCAGCAACGAGCTGCGCATCGAACGGGTGGGCTCGACCTCCGAGCCATGGGGGGTGCAGCGCATCGGCCTGTATCCGCTGGGAGAGCCGCTGCGTCTGACCGTCGGGGTGATGGATGAGGCCGAGTATGGCTACCGAGGCCTGGGCGATCCGTTCCCGAACGGCATGACCGTCGAGTTTGCGGGCACCGGCCACAGTCTGGAGCTGCAGGTGCAGGCCGCTTTTGTGCAGGCGGGCGAGGTCGAAGTGCTCGTGAACGGAACCTCGCTCGGTCATCTGGACCGGACCCAGGACAACAAATGGGGCCCGATCCAATACCTGCTGTTTCCCAAGGACCTGCTGCGTGCCGACAACACCTTGCAGTTCCGCGCCAGTCAGACGGTGAACTGGTGGCAGGTGCGCAACCTGCTCCTGAGTCCCCGGCCGGAGCTCGACGATGCAATTGTGCCGGGTCTGCCTACCTACGCGTGGCTGCTGCTGACGATGGCACTGCTGGGGCTCGCCGGAAGGCTGGGCCGCCGCGCGGGCGTGCTGTTGGTGCTGGTGGCACTGGGGCTGGGCGTCGCTGGCGATGTGGAAGCGGCTCGCTACCGGATCACCCACGTGCACAACGACCACCTGGGCCGGCCGATCGCCGGCACCGACGAGGCCGGGCAGGTGCTGTGGTCGGTGGACTATGGACCGTTCGGCGAGGTGGCCTGGTCGGATGGTGAGGTGCCGGAGGTTGCGGGCTTCCCGGGGCAGTACCGGGATGGGGTAGGTGGGGCGTATTACAACTATCATCGGTGGTATGAGCCGATGGTCGGGCGATATATCACCAGCGACCCGATTGGGCTTGAGGGTGGGCTGAATCCGTATCAGTATGCAGGGGCGAATCCGGTCCTGTTTGTCGATCCCTACGGTCTTGAAAAGATCTTCATTAAGGACGGGGTAACTTTTCATGCCTATCCGAAACCAGACGGTGGTTCCAATTACGGCGAACACGCCCGCCACGGCGAGGGTGGGGAGTACCATGTTCACGTCAACGGGGATAAGAATAAAAGGTGGGATGTGTATAACGGTCGGCCCTTAACTGACGATGAAGCCAAGTACTTCTCAAAAAAGGAACTGAAAGTCTGCAAGTCTCTGACCGATGCGGAGCGTTGGTTTGTGAAGAAGGCGACGCGAGAGGTCTTTCATCACAATACAGAGTCGCTCGGCAAGCTTTATCAAAAATACCTGCGTAGGGCTGCGAAACTCAGCGGGTTAGGCCTCTTGACAACCTACGCGACATCCAACAGCCACCAAGAGGCCTGTGAGTTAGATTTTTCCGAGCAGATTCCTTACTGCGACTAAGGTGCCGCGATGCCAGGCAAGCCCAAGAGTGCGAAATTCAAGAGCGCCGAGATAGCGTATGAAGCAGATGATGTGGAGGAGGCGATCCGACTATTTAAAGAAATCGCTCTCGATGAACCTGAGGCCTATCGCGAAATCTCATTCATATACAAGCACTGTCCTGAACTCCCTAGCGCCCAGGATGAATCAGAGAAATATTTTCAAATTTATATCGAACGTATCGAGTCGTTGTCGGTAAAGGATCCGTACTATAAGTTTGTCTTGGGGACCATGCTCGAGTATGGGGATGGATTGAAGGCCGACCCCCAAAGGGCCTTTGACTTAATTTGTCAAGCTGCCGAGGACGATGAAGCCGATGCCCAAGAGCATCTTTCGTTTCTATATGAATCTGGACAATGCGGAGTAGAGCCCGACGAACAGATGAGTCGTTATTGGTTGCGGCGTGCGATAGCGCACAACCACCCTGATGCTTTGTACCGTGAGGCTGCGATATTGCTCTCGAATAAAACGCTGAAACAGGGTGATGCTGTGGCACGTGCAAAGGCTTTGCTATCTAGAGCAGCATCCTTGGGGAACTGGCGCGCTCAGGGACTCTTGGATACCTTGTAATGGACCCGGAGATGGGTTCAAGTTTTTGCCATTTGCTTGTGTATGGAGAGCTTTCGGCTATCGATATGGGCGATGGAGTCAGATCTGACATTTGACACTGTTGGACAGGCACTGGAGACTCATTCGACCACGCTGCAGGCAAGACCCATCAATCGTTCTCAAGGAAAGTCGTTGGTCGCTACTAGTTAGGGAATAGCTGAACAAATCCGGGCGCCACGTTCAGAACTCCCCGATGCCCCACGCGGCGGTCAGGTCCAGTCTCACGGCCGATGCTGGCCGCGAATTTGAGGCACCGGAGCTCGAGGTGCGCCGTGCAAAGGTAAACGTGAGTGGAGTGCAGCTACATGTGTGCGTTGTTCTCTGTTGTGCTCGATGACGTCGCCCGCTTCACGCCAGCACCGCCCGTCGCGTCAAGTAGAGGTTGGCCAGCCCCATCAGCATGAACACCTGCGCGGCGTTCTTGGCCTGCCCGCGGTACCGAGCCTTCCGGTAACCGAACTGGCATTTGATGATCCGGAACAGGTGTTCCACCCGGCTGCGCACCGAGGACAGGCGACGGTTGCGACGCTTGTTTCCAGGCGTCAAGGGATACTGCTTGCTGCCCTTGAGTGCGACACCCCAGAACACTCCAGCGGCGCGCGCCGCTCGCTTGTAGCCATGCTTTTGGTAGGCCGAGTCGCCGAACACCGCCTGGTCGTCCTCGCGTAGCAGACCGGGCATGATGTTGATATCCGCCACGTTTGCCGGTGTCACGCACACCGTGTGAGCCACACCACTGGCGATGTCGGCACCGACGTGGACCTTCATGCCGAAATGGTGAGTAGACCAAGGGAGTTTCGCCGTAAGCCCCTCGCAGAACCGTACGTGACACTCTCGCGTCATAAGGCTCCCGTTATCCAACCCCAACACCGCTGACCGACCAGTG
>JAGRHX010000379.1 GCA_020444775.1 Gammaproteobacteria bacterium | reverse complement strand
CACCTGCTACGACCGCTGGTCGGCCACGCGCCGGATCGACTGCTACCGATGAGTCTGGTCGCCGGCGCGCTGTTGTTGTTGTGCACCGATATCGCCACCCGACTCCTCAGCCCGATCGCCAATCTGCAGGTGGGCGTGGTCACCGCGTTGCTCGGCGCGCCGTTCTTCCTGGCCCTGCTGATGCGCTTGAGGCGTTCGCTGCAATGAGCGTGCTGCGTATGAACGGCTTGCAGGCAAGGCTCGGCGGGCGAGCAGTGTTGCGCCACATCGAGCTCGATGTCGGCGAGGCCGAGGTCGTCGGCGTGATCGGTCCGAATGGCGCCGGCAAGAGCACGCTGCTCCGGGTCGCGGCGGGTCTGCAGCGCTTCGACACCGGCCAGTTGTGTCTGATGGGCGAGACGCTGTCGGCCGGACGCACGCCATCGAACGTGATCCGCAAGCGCCTGGCCCGGCTGGTCGCCTATCTACCACAGGATCAGGCCTGTCACTGGCCGCTGAGCGTCGAGCGGGTGGTCAGCCTCGCCCGTCTACCCCACCTGTCGCCGTGGCAGCGGCTCGGCCACACGGATCGCGCGGCGCTGCGCCACGCCCTGCAGCGCATGGACCTGTGGAGCTTGCGCGAGCGTGCCCTGGACACCCTGTCCGGCGGCGAGCGGGCGCGCGCGCTGCTGGCGCGGGCGCTGGCCGTCGAGCCCCATCTGCTGCTCGCCGACGAGCCGCTGGCCGGTCTGGACCCCGAGCATCAGCTGATCGTCATGCAGGCACTGCGCGAGCAACGCGAACGCGGAACCAGTAGCGTGCTCAGCATCCACGATCTGTCGTTGGCCGCGCGCTACTGTGACCGCCTGCTGGCCATGGATCGTGGCGAGCTGGTCGCCAGCGGCGCGCCCGGGGAGGTGCTCACCGTCGATCTGATTCGACGCATCTTCAAGGTGGATGCACGCATCAGCCACGATCAGGGTCTGACCGAGATCTTCTATCTCGGGCTACACACACCGACGGCAACGGCCGATGCACGAACCCCCTGAACGACAGACACAGGACGCAGCATGCCGTTGTCCGCCGGGTATGGCGTGGCCCCTCGACCAGCCGTCACCACGCGCCGGGCGCCGTGGGCGATGGCTGCTCGCGCTGCTCTGCTCGGCCCTGCTGCACGCCGTGGCGCTGGCGATGTTGCGTGAGCGACTCGCGGCGCCGGTCGCCAGTGATGCCGGCTGTTGCGAGATCCGGCTCGAGGTGACGCGTGCCCCGAGCCCCGCGCCGGCCACGGAAAAAGGGCGGGAATACACATCGTGGAGCGTGTCGGGTGAGGCCATGACCGGCATCCCAGGCGCCAACGAGCCACCGCCAACGATGCCAACGACCGTCGAGGCCCCACCCGCCAGTGCCGCCGTTACGCGCACGCAAGACGACGGCGCCGCACCGCCATCGACGTCTTCAAGCACACAGCTCGACGAGCCTGAGGCCCCCAAACCCGAGAGCGCCGGAGACACAGCCTTGGCGGCGCGCCCGGTCGAGACACGGCAAAGCGTAAGCGTCGCCGCGGAGCCTGAGATGGCGGGCGATCCGCCATCACGATCAACGACAGCCAGCGAAGCCGCGACGACGCGCGTGGCCGAGATCCGCCGCGCCGCCAGCGTCGCGACGGCGCTGCTCGCGGAGCGCCGGCAAAAGGTCTCCCGAGCGAGACCGCCGGCACCCACCCGTGCAACGCCGCGGCCGGCGGCCCCACCAGAATCGATCCGCAAGCGGGCCGCGAAGGCCAGCCTTC
>JAGRHX010000378.1 GCA_020444775.1 Gammaproteobacteria bacterium | reverse complement strand
GCCCCGGTCGATGCCCCGGTCGGTACTTTGGGCGGCGCTCGCGGTGCTCGGCTCGGCAGCACCGCCAGGTGCCGTTGCGCCGGCGCCGGACGGCGCGTGCAAGACCTGGCCGCCGGCCGTCTCGATCGCGGCCGCCAGCGGCTGGTCGACCGCGCTGGCGTCGCTTTGCAGGACCACCGGCAAGGCCAGCCAGCCGGGGTGTGAGAGCACCGCCAGCAGCGCACTGTTGGTGGACTCGTCACAATGCTCTACGTGCCTTAGCACCACCGCGCTTGGACGCACGGCACTTGCTGCGAGCCGGTTGCAGGCCTCGACAAAGCGTACTTCCAGCGGTGTCACCTCGGACTCGCCGAGCAAACGGGCCGCGGCGCCGTCCGGGATCGAGGCGCCGCTTCGCGAACCGGCGGGCCCGATGCGGGAAGCTGCGACGAGGTCGAAGCCGCTCCGGTCGGAGAGCGTGTCCGAGATGCGGGCCGATCCAGCCGGCTCACCGCGAACCGCCTTGGCGTTGGCGACCGGCGCCATCGTCGGGCCCAGACGGTCCAGCTCGCGGATCGCATGCAACAGCGGTCCCTCGCCGACCGGCACGGCGGCGCAATCGACTTCGAGGACCGCCCAGTCGGCGGGTGACGGTGCCAGGGCACCCAACAGCAGAACGTGATGACCCATCCGGACCTGGTCCCAGACCGCGTTCGACCGCTCGGCATCTGAAAGGGGTATCGTGCTCACGCTGACTCCCGTAGGCAGGTTGGCGGTGCCCCCGGTTCGACCTCCGCTTTACGGTCGGTCTGAAGGCGGCCAGAGAATCCCCGGAAATCTAGGCAGCCGGCGCGGATCGCGCGTTGATCCATGTCAGCCCCGGCCCCGTGGCTCGACAGCCGGTCCAGACCGGGGTCGGGCTAACGATCCGCCGACCACGGTCGACGCTAGAGTCGTCGGATACGACTTCGACTGCGGACAACCCTGGCCGGTCCCGCCGGGCAGAGTTCGACAGGCTCTTGAGCCCGCGTCACGTGTTTCGCGCCAGAACCGAGGACCCCTCATGCTCACCTGTTCGGTCCACATCGCCGCCAGCGTCGACGGCTACATCGCAAGACGCGATGGCGACATCGATTGGCTGCAGGATCCCGACTTCGCGATGCGCGGTCAGGACCTCGGCTATGAGCAGCTCATGCGCAGCATCGACGTGGTGGTGATGGGGCGTCGGACCTTCGAGAAGGTGCTGAGCTTCGGACCGTGGCCGTACGGCGAGACCCCGACCGTGGTGCTCAGCAGTGGGCGTCCGGCCGTCCCCGAGCCGATAGCGGCGACCGTCGTTGTTCGCAATTGCACACCTGAGGCGTTGGTCAGCGAGCTGGCGGCCGCCGGTGCCAGGCATGCCTACGTGGACGGCGGTGTCACCATCCAGCGCTTCCTGCGTGCAGGTCTCATCGATAGCCTCACGATCACCACCGCGCCGGTGCTGCTGGGCGGCGGCGTGCCCCTGTTCGGCGAGATGAGCGAGGCAGTACGTCTGAGCCTGCGCCAATCGCGAAGCTATCCGAACGGCTTCGTCCAGAACGTCTATGCGATCGAGCGGGGGTCGCGCTCAACGCTGCGTCGTGGCCCGGCGATTTAACGAGTGACTGCTAAAGAAGCCGTGAACGCGGTCGCAATTCGTGCTTGACGGAGACGACTATGGAAAAGCACGAAGGTCAGCGCAACGATGCTCGCGAAACAGCCAGGTGGCGAACCGGTCGTGATGGGAACCGTCTGGATGACGGACTCAGGTCGAGTCGCGCCGAACGGCGCTCGGGACCCGGACACGTCCGATGCCCATCAGCTCACCCAGCTTCGCGGGCTGCTCGCCCTGACCGCCGACTGGCTGTTCGAGCAGGACGAACAGCATCGGGTGGTGTCCGCGACCGGCGTCGGTGCGGGCGCCGGCCCACGACTGACCAGCCTCATTGGAAGACGGCTTTGGGGCAAGCGGCTTTGGGAATGCGATTGGCTGAACATGCGGGCATCCGACTGGGCCGGGCACATGGCCCGCCTGGAAGCACGCGAGCCGTTCAGGGATCTGGAGCTATGTTGCGAGGCGGACGGCGATGTCCAGCGCTGGCTGAGTGTGAGTGGCACACCCGCCTATGACGCCAGCGGACGCTTTGTCGGCTACGTCGGCGTAATCAGGGACGTCACCACCCGCAAGCGTGCCGAGCAGCTCGGGCTGCTCGAGCATCGGGTCGCGAACGCGCTCTCCGGCGCCGTGGATGCGCAATCCGCGGTCCAGTCGCTGATCCGTGAGGTCTGCGAGCTGGAGGACTGGAAGTGTGGTGAGTTCTGGCGGGTCGACCCACAGCTGCAGGTGCTGCGCCATGCCGGCTCCTGGGACTGTCTGAACGACGCCGCGCACGCGGTCTTCGAGCAGGCACGCGATTTCGTCTTCCCGCCGGGTGTAGGCCTGGCCGGCAGGGTCTGGCGCGACCGCGAGGCAATCTGGGTCCCCGACTGCGTGCGTGACCCGAGAATGCAACGCAAGCACCTGGCGGTCGCCGCGGATCTGCACGGCGCGTTCGCGTTCCCGGTGCTCTGTGGTGACGAGATCCTGGGTGTGCTGTCGTTCTGGAGTCGCGACCATCGCGAGCCCGACCCGCTGCTGCTGGAGACGATAGCGGTGCTCGGTCGCCTGATCGGTCATCTGCTGCAGCGTCGCCAGGCCGTCGATGCGCTGGCGGCCAGCGAGGCGCGTTTCCGAGCGCTGACCCGGCTGTCGTCGGACTGGTACTGGGAAGTGGACATCGATTACCGCTTCACCCACGTCAGCACCCACCAGCACGAGCCGGATCCGCTGCTCGATGCCTTGATCGGCAGGACCTGCTGGGACGTCGGACTGGACGTCGACGTCGATGACGGTTGGACCGGCTTCAGACAGCTGCTGGACACTCGATGCGAGTTCACCGACGTGACCATCAAGGGCATGACCTCGGGTGGCCGCGAGTTCTTCGTCAGCATGGCCGGCGAGCCGATGTTCGATCCGCAGGGAGACTTCGTCGGCTACCGCGGCGTGTTCCGCGAGATCACCGAGCGCAAGATTGCCGAGGAGCAGATCCAGTACCTGGCCAGCCACGACAGCCTGACCGGTCTGCCGAATCGCTTCACCTTCAGACGTCTGCTCGAGCAGGCCATCGGGGCGCGTCCCGCCAACGGACCCAGCCTCGCGGTGCTGTTCGTGGACCTGGACCGCTTCAAGCACGTCAACGATGGCCTCGGCCACGCGGCCGGGGATCAGCTGCTCAAGGCCACCGCCGCGCGTATGCAGAGCTGTCTGCGCTCCGAGGACGTGGTGGCGCGGATCGGCGGCGACGAGTTCGTCATCCTCCTGCACAAGATCGAGCGCCCCGAGCAGGCCGAGCTGGTGGCGCGCAAGCTGCTGGCGAGCGTGCTGGCACCGGTGCTGATCGATGGTCAGGAATGTCGTATCACCGCCAGCATCGGGATTGCCACCTGCCCGACGGACGGTGGTGACGGCTCGACCCTGCTGAAGGCCGCGGACGTGGCCATGTATCACGCCAAGGAACAGGGCAAGAACAACTTCCAGCGTTATTCGCCGGGCATAGAGACCCGTGCCCTGGAAGCGATATCGATCGAGTTCAACCTGCGTCAGGCGCTGGATCGGGGCGAGTTCGCCCTGCACTACCAGCCGAAGGTCGCGCTCGGCACCTCCCGTATCAGCGGTGTCGAGGCGCTGCTACGCTGGCAGAGTCCCGAGCTGGGGACGGTCTCGCCGACCCGATTCATCCCAATCGCCGAGGAGGCGGATCTCATCGTCCCGATCGGGCGCTGGGTGTTGCGTACCGCGTGCATGCAGAACGTCGCCTGGCAGGCGCTCGGTCTGACACCGGTACCGATGGCCGTGAACCTCTCCTCCAGACAGCTGCTGGCACCCGACCTGGTCGCCGACATCGCCGGGATCCTCGAGCAGACCGGCATGCCCGCGCACCTGCTCGAGCTGGAGATCACCGAGAGCACCATCATGCACAACACCGAGCAGGCGGTGGCGGTGCTGCAAGCCCTTCGCAGCCTGGGTGTGCGGGTCGCGCTCGACGACTTCGGCACCGGCTACTCCTCGCTCGCTCAGCTCAAACGGCTGCCCATCGACACCCTCAAGGTCGACCGCTCCTTCATCCGCGAGATCCCGCAGATGCTCGAGGATCGCGCCCTGACCGAGGCGATCATCGCGATGGGCAAGACCCTCGGGCTGACCATCGTCGCCGAGGGCGTGGAGAACCACGAGCAGTGGTCCTTCCTGCAACAGCACGTCTGTGACGAGATGCAGGGCTTCTATTTCAGCAAGCCCGTCAGTCCCGACGAGCTCGCGACCATGCTCAACTACTGTCCCTCCTGAACTTCCGTCTCCCCAGCCGGATCGCACCGCCCCCGTGTGGATTGCCGCGCGAGGGTCAGCTGTGTAAAAGGACTCCAGCACGGTCCGCGGCAAGCAACGGCGGCGGCCGGGCGTCGCAGCCTTCCGGCGACTCCAGGATGGAATCGCGCAGGGTTCTTCAAAGGGGGAGCAGATCAAGATGCAGATTGTCGACGCGCAGATTCATCTGTGGAGTCAGGGCCTGCCGAGCAATCAGGCTCATCGCCAGGTCACGTCGTTCACAGCCGCCGAGGCCATTGGCCTGATGGACGAGGCCGGGGTCGATGCCGCGGTCATCCATCCGCCGAGCTGGGATCCCGACTCGCACGAGCTCGCGCTGGCCGCGGTCCGTGACTACCCCGGTCGCTTCGCGGTCTTGGGTCATCTACCGCTGGACGAGGCGAGCGCCCGCCCGCATATCGCCAGCTGGCGTCAGCAACCGGGCATGCTGGGCCTGCGCTATCTGTTCCTGGACGAGCCCGCGCGGACCTGGCTGGCCGACGGCACCATCGACTGGCTGTGGGCTGAATGCGAGCGCGCCGGAGTACCGATCGCGATGCTGGCGACGGATTCGTTGCGCGATATCGGACGCGTCGCGGAACGCCATCCGGGTCTGCGCCTGACCATCGACCACCTCGGTGGTCGCGGCGGCAACACCACGCTCAAGGACGATGCCGCGATGACCCACATGCCCGAGCTGCTGGCGCTGGCGAAGCATCCGAACGTGGCGGTCAAGGCGACCGGCGCGCCCGGCTACTCGAGCGAGCCCTATCCCTTCCCGATCATGCAGACCTACTTGCGCCAGATATTCGACGCCTTCGGCCCGGCGCGCATGTTCTGGGGCACCGATATCACCAAGATGCCGGTCTCCTGGCGCCAGTGCGTGACCATGTTCACCGAGGAGCTGCCCTGGCTGTCGGCGGCCGATCAGGAGCTGGTCATGGGCCGCGCGATCTGTGACTGGTGGGGCTGGCAACGCGAGCCGGGCTGACATGTGGCGCCGCGGCCCAACGTGCTGGCCGCGTTCATCGTGCTCCGGCCCGCACAAGCGAGTCGACACGGATGGTCGCTGGTCGAGCGGGCTCGATACCTCGCCGTCGGCAGTCCTCGGGCCGCTCGCGCCGAGATGTGGTCACGATCCCGGCTGATCGACCTCGGCGGTTCCTGGACCGCTGGGTGATACCGCTGGCTTCGGGGATGCCTGCGCGGAGCGGGTGTCGCTGGCAGCGAAGATCGGCACGGAGACCCGCAGGTCGAGCGGCCCGGACAAGGTATAGACCCGCAGCTCGATCGGCCTGTTGGTCTGGTCGGTCCAGAGCGTTTGCGCCGTCTCGCCGTCGCGGCGCAGCAGCGAATCCAGGAACAACGTGGTGTGCGGGCTGCAGCGGGTGTCCAGGCGCAGCACGCGATCGCCCGGGCCCAGCTGCAGCAGGCTTTGCTGTAGCCGCGGCGTGTCGTCGAG
>JAGRHX010000377.1 GCA_020444775.1 Gammaproteobacteria bacterium | reverse complement strand
GACCACGAGATCTTCGTCTTCACCGACAGGGAAGGTGCCCACGAGCAGAGCTTCACCCGTCAGGAACTCGCCCTGCAGATGATGCGTGGCAAGGCGAAGCTGATCGACGCGGCGGGTGCGCCTGTTCTGGACCGCGGGCTCGGGGAGCTGCATCGGGGTCTGCGTGACGAGCGCGCGCGTGAGCCGGTTACCGGCTCGTTGACCATCGAAGCCGCCTGTGAGCATCTGCGGCAGCTTCTGGACGAGGCGGTGCAGGCACGGCAGACCGAGCAGCCGGCGCTACGCCACGCCTTGCTGGCCCTGCGTATCGATGGTGAGGCGCGCATCGTCGAGGAATGCGGGGAACGTGCCGGTCGCGCCCTCGCGCGTAAGCTGCGCGAACTGTTGGTGCGTCAGGTGGAGGGTCGAGGCTGCGTGGCCTACGACCGGGCACGTGGCTTCATGCTGGTGCTGGAGAACACCGACGCCCAGGAGAGCCAGGCGCTCGCCGAACGCCAGCGGATTGCGATCGAACGATCGAAGGTGGCTTTCAAGGGGCGCCAGTATCCCATCACGGTGAGTCTGGGATTGCTCCTGGTCGACGACCCGGCAGCGCTGCCGGAGTCGTGTGTGGAGCGGGTCTGGCAGGCCAGTCTGGATGCGGTCGAGGCGGGCGGCAACAGGGTCGAGGTCGTCGCACTGGCGACCGGCTTGGTTCCAGACAGCGGCCATGAAAGCGATGATATCGACTCGAGGCCTGCAGGTCCCGGGGCGGCGAGGTGTGAGCTCGTGGAGATGATGGAGGCCGGAAAGCTGGTGCTGCGCAAACAGCTCATCCAGCCTTTGCAGGCCAACCAGAAGTCACATTTCGAGGTGTTGCTCGGCGTACGCGGTGACGATGGTCTCGAGTCGATTCCGTTCGAGATGATTCGTCGGGCCGAGTCCGTTGGTGGCATGCTACACGTCGATCGCTGGGTATTACAGCAGGTGCTGACCTGGATGGCCGCGAATCGACTGAGCGTCATCAAGGGTGGCGGCTTTTCGGTGAATCTTTCCGGCACGACCTTGAGTGACGATTCGTTGCTCGGCGACGTAATCGACCTGTTCAATCAGAGCAGCGTGCCACCCTCCAAGGTGATATTCGAGATCACCGAGTCTGCGGCGATCGACGGTCTGTCCAGCGCGGTCACGTTCATCAACGCGATGCGTGAGTTCGGCAGCCATTTCGCAATCGATGACTTCGGCGTGGGCAACGCCTCCTTCGGCTACCTGAAGACGCTGCCCGTCGAATACGTCAAGATCGACGGCTCCTTCGTCAAGGACATGCTGCACGACCCGAACGATCTGGCGATGGTGAAATCGATCAACGACATCGCTCACGTGCTTGGCAAACAGACCATTGCCGAATACGTGGAGAGTGACGAGCTGATCGAAGGTCTGCGGACCCTGGGGGTGGATTTCGTGCAAGGGTACGCGGTCGGCAAGCCGATCTCCTTCGCTGGCTGATACAGCTGTTGCCCGGCTCACCGGGCAAGCAGCGTGAGCGGGCAACGCGTCCGCTGCGAGCGGCGTTGATTACGGCGGGGGTATCCTGGAGGTTTGTCAGGCGAGGAGGTTTGTCAGGCGAGGTTTGTCAGGCGCGCCGTCGAGGCGCGGCCGTGATGCGAATGTCGCATGCCGCGGTTGCGCCGATCGGGTACTCACCGCTTTGCGTTGTCACGTCCGATGTGCGGCACATCCATGGCCTCCCTCGGCGCCCGGGGCAAGTGCCGTCCCTGGCCTCCTTGCGCACGATTCATAGTCTGCGTCGTCCTCGGCCGCGCGCGTGTGCGTTTTCTCACACCAGATTGCAAAATCTAACCCGACCACGCAGCCGGTCTGGACCGAGCGGTCAGCTTGCGAGCTCGTGCGACCCAGGCGGGATGGCGGGTGCGGGTGGCGCTTTGGCGTCGGGCTGCTGAGGGGGCGCCCTGGCGCTCAGCCCATGTTCCGGTAGGCGCGATAGAGCTTGCGAATGTCGCGCACATAGTTCACCGGCTCGTTGCCGCGGACGAAGCCATGTCGCGCTCGCCGGTAGTATTCCGGCCGTGATAACAACAACATGGCTTTCTCGACATGGTCGAACCAGCGGTTCGGATCGAGGCCCATCTCGGCGGCCAGCTCACGTGCATCGCGCAGGTGACCCAAGCCCGCGTTGTAGGCAGCGAGCGCGAACCAGGTGCGTTCCTGAATGGGCAGATCCGCCTCGAGTCGCTCGTACAGCCAGTCCAGCATACGCACACCGGCGGTGATGCCGTTCTCCGGCTCGGTGAGATTGTTCACACCAAAGTGACGGGCTGTCTTTGGCAAAACCTGCATCAGACCTTCGGCGCCGGCCCAGGAGCGCGCAACCGGATCGAAACGGCTCTCGCGGTACATGACCGCCACCAGCAGGGACCAGTCAAAGTCGTACTCGGCCGCGACGCGCTTGACGATGTCGTCGTATGGTGAGAGATCGCCAGGTGTGTCGTGTCCGCGGCTCATCATCGGTGCGTGCTGTTTGAGCAACATACCGTTGTGGAAGTACTTGCCGTAGGTGAGATTGAAGAACAGGCTGCGGTCCTCTTGCTCCAGGAACTCGTTCAGCGCGTCACGTAACGCCGGGCTGTCCGAACGTACCGCCCAGGCGTGCGGCACCTCGCCCTTGAACTCGTGGACCACGCGCACGTCATCACGCCAGCGTAGGGCCGCGCCCGCGACATTGCTGTCGGCGATGGTGTAGTCACTCTGGCCGCTGGCGACCTGTTCGATGAGCTCCTCGACCTCATCGCGCTCGTTGGCCGGCTCCAACAGATAACGGGCGCCCGCGAGCTCGCGTTCCGCGGCCAGTCTGCGCCATGCGGCGCTGCTCTTGTGCACCAGGATGGCTTTGTCTGCCAGATCGTCCAGGCCGCGTGCGGGATCTCCTGCCCGTCCGATGACCTGTTGTCTCACCCAGTCGTAGGGTCGTGTGTATTCGATGCCGTCGATGCTATGAGCATTCTGAACTGTCAATCCCGCGGCAATCATGTCGCCTTCGCCGCGGAGCAGTGCCTGGTTGAGCTCGGCACGAGTCGACACGACGATCATCTCTATTGAGACGTTCAGGGATTCCGCGAAGCGTTGCACCATCTCGTACTCGAAACCGAGCAGCTGGCCCTTCCATATGAAATAGTCGGTCGAGTTGTTTCGAGTCAGGACCCTGAGCACCTTGCGCTGCTGTATGCCTGGCAGGTCCGACTTGTAGCGTTCATGGGCGCGACGCGCCAGCTCCTCGTGGTTGAGGAAGGCGTTGATGGTGCGTATGAGCTCGGGACGACGATCCGAGAGGCCGAAGCTGGGGCGGCGGTCGACCGTGTGCCGGGTATGTACGGTGGTGCCGCGGCGCTGCAGACCGTCCAGACCGCGTCTGGGCACACGCACCGAGACCACATCGAACTGGAAATCCAGCAGCCGATCGAGGACGGTGGCGGTGCGCTGCGGCGCATCGAGCGCGACCAGCTCCAGATCCGCAAGACCCCTGGAGCGGAGCTCGCGTATCCAGCCCGGTGCCATTCGCCAGAACGGTGAATGCGGGGGTAGCGCGAGGCGCTTGCCAGCGAGGTCGATGGGGATCTCCAGGCCGGTTCTGCTGCGGGTGACCAGCACCTCCAGGTTGTGTCCGACGGGAAGGCTGGGCTCCACACCACGCTCGCTGAGGTACTCCGGAGCCAGCGGCGTGCCGATGATGTCACCGAGTCCGGCCTCCAGCGCCGGGATCAAATCGTGCCGGCTCGGCACCGGAACGAAGGTCGGAATCAGGAATTGTTGCTCGGCATAGCTTTCCAGCAGTGCCACGACCTCGCGGCGATCGCGGTCCGAGGACAAGCCGGCAGGTGCGTCGGCCGCCCATAGGATGCGCAGCTCACCCGGTTTCGAAGGCCTTGATGCGTCGCTGCCAGGCGCTGGCTCGAGCGGATCGTCGCTCGCGTCGCCCGGTGCCGTTCGGATGGTGGGGGCAATACTGGCCAGATGCTGGCCCAGGGTGCCGGGCGCGCCAACCGGTATGGGATCGGGGGGGATGGCATCGGGTAGGGCGTGCGCCAACACGCCGCTCGGTGCCGGCAGCGTATCTTGAAGCGTCGCCGGCTGCTGCGGCTGGATGGCTGGTGACCAGAAGAAGAACAGCACCAGCAGTGCCAGCGCGAGCAGGCAGCCAGTCAGGCTCAACGATCGGTACAGCGACAAGCTCATGCCGTGCGGGTCAACGGATTTTCTGGACTGTATGCGGCCATGCGCGGTACCGGCGAGAAGAACGTGGACGACCCCGCTCGGCGAATCCTGGTCCTTGGATGAGGGCGGAGGCGCCGCGAACGTCCCATTATTCCGAAGCGCAGCGTGGGATCAATACATCGCTGCCGCGTCGATTGGTATGCTCTGCCGAGCTTCGACCAGGTCGAAAGCGGGCGGCCTTTTGCTTCACCGTATCCTGATCTCGCCGCTGTCGCCGGGTCGCGGAATCATCGAGCACGCGATGCTTCCGGCAGCTCATGAGCCGGCAGGTCGCTGTTCACGAACCCGGGACGGCCCCGACCGGGTATGCCCGAGCATCCCAGCCGGCTCTTTCCGGGTCACTCGGAGGGTCACTCGCAGAAGCCTGGCGAGCCCGCGGGGGTGACGAGTATACGATCCCGGCTATTTCAGGTGTGTATCATTCGAGCCGGTAGCGCGCCAGGGTCGTGGCACGTCGGGGTCGTCACTCACGGCTCGCGTGAATCGGCTGACAGGGCCGTGCTCGAGCGTGAACGATCGGGAGCGGAGACTGCCGATGGCAGGACCTGGTGATGGCAGGATATGGGACGATGGCAGGATATGGAGGATCATCCATGGGCGCGCGACCAACGCCTCCGTATTATGCGGTGATCTTCAAGGCCACCAGGAGCGAGCTCGAGCCGGAAGCCTATGCTGCCATGCAGCAGAGGATGCATGCGCTGGTGCGTGATCAGCCCGGCTTCCTGGGTATGGACCATCTCAGTGACGGTCGAGGGGCCGAGATGACGGTGTCCTACTGGGACAGTGAGGCCTCGATTCGGGCATGGAAGCAGAATGTCGAGCACTTCTCGGCGCAGCGGCAAGGCTGGGAGAAGTGGTACTCGAGCTACAGGGTGCGAGTGTGTCGCGTCGAGCGCGACTACGAGAACTGACCCGGGTCGGGTCCGACGCTCACGGTGACCACTGATGTCGACCATCTTTTCCAGGATCATTGCTGGCGAGTCCCCGGCGGACATCATCTACCAGGACGAGAAGGTCACCTGCTTTCGTGACATCAGACCGAAAGCCCCGACCCACGTGCTTATCGTCCCCAACCGGGAGATTCCGACGGTCAACGATCTGACCGAGGACGATGCGCTGCTGGTCGGGCACATGGTGCTGACGGCCAAGCGCATTGCCGCGCAGGAGGGGATCGCGGAGCGTGGCTATCGGCTCGTCATCAACTGTAATCGAGAGGGAGGCCAGGTCGTCTATCATCTGCACATGCACCTGATTGGCGGTCGACCCTTGTGAGCCGGCCCTGTCCTCCCCGTCCTTTGAAGGCACGACGCGTGCGCACGCGGACCTGATTGCGGGACCTCTTCGCTGTTTGCGGTACGGCCTGGCATGAGCAACGACGCGGAAGCATCGAATCTGGACGGTCTGCTGGATTACTCCGGCAGTCTCGGGCGGTTCGTGGTCCTGAACCCGAGCGGGCAACTGTTCGCGCTCAACCAGGTGCTGCTCAGCCGTGACTACCGCAAGGTGGTGCCGAGGCTGTGCAACGCCGATTTCGAACCGGCCAGATCGCTGGTGCTCGGACTCAAGCCGTCCAATATCACGTTGGTGCTGCATCCGGGCGATCGAGCTCATGCCTATTTTCTGACGGCGATCGGCAGCGGCGGCACGCGACGCGCCGTGCGGGTCTTCCAGAGTCCGCGTGAGATCATCGAGTCGTCCGTGGAAGCACGTCGCTTTCCGGTGCTGAGCCTGGAGGAACTGCAGCGTTCCATCGTTGCATCGATCCGGAACGACAAGCTCGGACCCGGCGGCTCGCCGTTGCCGATCCCGATCCGTTTGCTGGATCTCAGATCGACCGTGCCCAGGTCCTGGGTGGAGTCGCTTGCCGATCTGTTCCTGATCAACTCTGATTCGGATGGTGACAAGGCCGATCTGCTGCAGGACAAGCTGGACGAGCTGGGCGCACGCATCAAGCGCACGTTGGTGCATGAGTTCTTCGCCAGATGTATCTGGTTGGATGCGTCGTATACGCACCTCGGACGGATGGGTGGAAGTCACGACGGCACCAAGTTCTCGGCGTTCATCGGCGGCGACGAGAGCCTGCGCTCGTTCGCTCGCTCGCTGGTGCGGGAGAACGACAACTATGTCGGTTTGAGCGACTTCGCCAACGTATTGCCGCGTCTGGCGCCGAACATGCCGTGGGCGGCACCGACCGTGCACGTCTACGACGAGGGCTTCCGGCAGCGCAACAAGCTGGACGAGTACTATTCGCTGTATCGTGGTTTGAGGGCGCTCAGCGCGGTCGGCGCGCCGGTGCTCCTACACAAGGAGTTCGCGCTCGAGACCGCGGTGCCGGTGGTGCTGCTGCGACCGGTCGAGAACCTGGCCGGCATGCATCTGCACAGCGTGCGGAGCTTTCCACTGCGTGACATCTGCTGGAGCACCATGAGCTAGGGTCTGTTGACCTTATGGTGCGCAACACAGCCACGCACGGAAGGTCAACAGGTCCTGATAGCGCTGTGCAGAGGTACCCGGTGCCGTGCATCGGTCTTGAATCGAATGCTGTACGAAAGTACAGTATATCTCGTGATGCTTCGCTGGCCGCCCGGATACCCGTACAGGGTGCCCGTACTCCGTGCCCTGTGTCCTGTGCCCCGTGCCCTGTGCCCTGTGTCCCGTGCCCTGTGCCCTGTGCCCTGTGCCCATGAACATATAGACCGGTCATCCGAAGCCGGGCCGAAGTACCACGTGTCGAGTGCCAGCATCGCTGAATCCGTGTAGCGATACCCGTGTAGTGAAACCCGTGCTGCGACATTCGGGCGGTTGTCCGGATTCTGGAGTTGCGTCGAAATGATGACCTTGACCGCCCGACAAAGTCAGATTCTGGAGTTCATCCAGTCGTTCATCGAGGCCGAGGGGTTTCCACCCACGCGTGCCGAGATCGCTCGTGCCCTCGGCTTTCGTTCACCCAATGCGGCCGAGGATCATCTGAAGGCCCTGGTGCGCAAGGGAGCCATCGAGATCCTGCCGGGCACCTCGAGGGGCATCCGCCCGCTGACCGAGGCACGCAGCAATGGTCTGCCGGTCATCGGTCGGGTCGCCGCCGGGCAGCCCATCCTGGCGCAGGCACACATCGAGACCCATTGTCGTATCGACCCGGGCCTGTTCAGGCCGCGTGCGGATTATCTGTTGCGAGTCAAGGGTATGAGCATGAAGGACTGCGGCATATTCGATGGTGATCTGCTGGTGGTGCACCGGACCGGTGAGGCGGCCAACGGCCAGATCGTCGTTGCCCGGGTGAATGACGAGGTGACGGTCAAGCGTTTCCGGCGCCGCGGCAATGTCGTTCGGTTGCTGGCCGAGAATGATGCCTTCGAGCCCATCGTGATCGATCTGAAGCGCGAGCAGCTGGATATAGAAGGGCTGGCTGTCGGCGTGATTCGCAACGAGCTGTAGACGGCCGATCGAGGTTGCCGTGCCCGACGAGGGTGCCAGCATGGGTGTCCGGTCCCAGGTCGATCTCCAGGGCGATCTCCAGGGCGATCTCCAGGGCGATCTCCAGGGCGATCTCCAGGGCGATCTCCAGAGCGATCTCCAGAGCAATAATGACGAAGACGATGGCAATGGCATCTCACGTGCCTCCTCTCTTCGAGCGTTGCGGCGAACGCTCGAGAAGCAGGGCGGTTGGCGCGTGGCTTCATCGTCGAAGCGCAGCGATGACAATCCCGACCGCCCTGGCGTACCGACCTGTCTGAGCACGGGCTTTGCCGAGCTCGATGCGGTGCTGCCGGGAGGAGGCTGGCCGCTGGGTAATGTAGTCGAGGTTCTTTGCGCAACCCGGGGAATAGGTGAGCTGCGGTTATGGTTTCCGACCTTGGCATCCTTGCAGGCTCTGGGGCGTTTCTGCGTCTGGATCGCGCCACCACACGTGCTCAATGCTTCGATGCTCATCGGGCATGGTATCTCCCTGCGGCATCAGCTGATCGTCTCGAGCGAGACGGTCAATGCGTCACTGTGGGCCGCGGAGCAGGCTCTACGCTCCGGTATCTGTGGTGCCGTTCTGATCTGGCAGCGTCCTGGCTACAAGCAGGTGCGCCGGTTGCAGCTGGCGGCCGAGGCCGGCCACGCGCTTGCCATACTGTGCTCGGGCACGGCGCCGGGCGAGCGACGTGGCGGTCATGGCTCGCCGGCGGCGGTGCGTCTGATGCTGAGTCCCATTCAGGGCTCCCTGTCTCAGG
>JAGRHX010000376.1 GCA_020444775.1 Gammaproteobacteria bacterium | reverse complement strand
GAAGTGGTCGGTGCTGCGCGAACTGGTCGCCATCGACATGGTGTGGCTGGCAGGCGTGGCCGTGTTCTTCTCGGTGATCGGCCTGTTCTACTACCTGCGCGTGGTCGTGTATGCCTACTTCCACGAGCCGGTCACGGAGCGACCGGTGCCACGACGTCCGCAGATGGAGGTGATGATTGGCAGCAACGCCGTGGCCATTGTGCTGATGGGCGTGCTGTTCCCAGGCGCGCTGATGGCCCTGTGCCTGCGCGCGCTGGGAGGCTAGAACCGAGGCACGTCGCGATCGGGCAAGCCGGTTGCGACGCAAGTTGCAGGGCGGGCAGGGTCCCTGGCATCGCGCTCGCCGGCAGCGAAGAGGCGATGTCCCTTCGCACAGAGCATCACTCGCTAGGAAGATGGTGCCCCGACCACGATTTGAACGTGGGACCTTCCGCTTAGGAGGCGGACGCTCTATCCAACTGAGCTACCGGGGCATTGGGGAGAAGAGCTCGGCGCGACTCTCTTGCGCCACGCGCCTGAAGCTGGCCATCGCTGTGACGACGCCAGTCCATCCGATCACGGGCGCTAGTTTATAGTGACGGGTTTGATTGTGCCACGCGAGCCCGGGGCTGCGACGCTCGGGAGCATGCCGTGCCTGCCGCGCCTCGGGACCGTGGTTCGCGGCCGACGGTGAACGCCCATGCATGGCGCTCGGCGCGATGCCGGTTGAGGATGCCCGTGTGTCCTCGGGTCCTGAACTTTCCCATGACAGCTGGTCTACCGTGGTATCCGGCCGTTCGTGCAGTTCGCAGCGAGTGCGCGACAAACGGGGCCGGTGAG
Organism: Gammaproteobacteria bacterium; assembly: GCA_020444775.1. Next base: position 4,370 of record JAGRHX010000376.1, on the reverse strand, counting down.
ATGCAGGGCTGTAGTTGAATCGGAATGGGGACCGCAATGAGAGATACGCTGCCACTTCTGGTAAAGACCGATTTTCCGGCCATCAGGCGTTCCCGGTTGGATACCTTGCAGGTGAATCTCGGCTATCGGTGCAACCAAAGCTGCGTGCATTGTCACGTGAGTGCCGGGCCGAAGCGCACCGAGATGATGAGTGAACGTACCGTTTCGTTGCTCATCGAGTTCATCGATGCCACGGGTATTCGTTGCATCGACATCACCGGTGGCGCGCCGGAGTTGAACCTGCACTTCCGGTCCCTGGTGAGGGCCTGTCGCGAGCGTGGTCTGCGCATCATCGACCGCTGCAATCTGACCATCCTCGAGGAGCCCGAGCAGAGCGATCTCGGCGAGTTCCTCGCCGCGCACCGGGTCGAGATCACTGCCTCGATGCCTTGCTATCAAATTGAGAACGTGGACGCGCAGCGTGGCAAGGGCGTCTTCGATGACAGCATTCGCGCACTACGCCGCCTGAATGCGCTCGGCTACGGGGACGAGGACAGCGGGTTGATCCTCAACCTGGTCTTCAATCCGCAAGGGCCGGTGCTGCCGCCCGACCAGCAGGCACTCGAGCTCGACTATAAGCGCGTGCTCGGCGAGTCTTTCGGGATCCGCTTCAATCAGCTGTTGACCATCGCGAACATGCCGATCGGTCGTTTCGGTAGCCTGCTGCTCTCCAAAGGACGCTTCGACAGCTATCTGGATACGCTCAAGGGGGCGCATCGTATCGAGAACCTGGACACGGTCATGTGCCGGTCGCTGGTCAGCGTCGACTGGCAGGGGTACGTGTATGACTGCGATTTCAACCAGATGCTCGGACTGCCGCTGAATCGACAGGCTCGAGCAGCGGATGGCGCAGGTCCGGCTACCCATCTGAGCGAGCTCCTGGCCAGACCGTTGCAGGGCGAGCCCATCGTCGTAGGTGAGCACTGCTACGCATGCACGGCCGGCCAGGGGAGCAGCTGTGGTGGTGCCTTGAACTGAGCGGTCGCTGTGCGATGGCAGAGGTTACCCATCTGAACCGTCGACCTGCGGTTTCCTTCATTGTGCCGGTGCTCGATGAGGCGTCTTCGCTACCCGCTCTTCTGGATCGACTGAGGTCCCATGCGGACGCCTCGGCTTCGCCAGAGCATGTAGAGCTGATCGTGGCAGACGGCGGCAGCGTGGATGGCAGCGCCGAGATTGCCCGCGCCCACGGCGCGCGGGTGATCAGCTCCGCGCGCGGACGAGCGCGGCAGATGAATGCCGGCGCGGTCGTCGCGCGGGGGCGGCTGCTCGCCTTTCTGCACGCCGACACCGTCCCCGGGCAAGGTGTCATGACCGCGCTGCTGGGGCTGGCTGAATCGGGGAAGCCGGTGTGGGGGCGATTTGACGTGCGTCTGTCCGGTTCAGCTCCCATGTTCCGGGTCATCGAACAGATGATGAATCTGCGCTCCAGATTGAGCTCGGTAGCCACCGGCGACCAGCTGATCTTCGTGTCCAGGGATTTGTTCGATGCGGTCGGCCACTATCCGGACCTACCGCTCATGGAGGACATCGCGATCAGCAAGCGTCTGCGGGGCTTGCAACGTGGTATCTGTCGCGCTGAGCGGGTTCGTACCTCCAGCCGTCGTTGGGAGCAGCACGGGATCTGGCCGACCATCTTCTTGATGTGGAGGCTTCGTTGGGCCTACTTCATCGGCGTCGACCCGGATCTGTTGCTGGTGCGCTACCAGGGCTTGCCGCGCAAGACCGAGCTTGCCCGCGATCGAGAGCCTTGAGCCGGTGACTGCGCGACTGATTGTGTTCGCCAAGGCACCGGTACCCGGGGCCGTCAAGACCCGTATGCGGCCGGCGCTGAGTGCGGTGCAGTGCGCGATCCTGCATTCGCACCTGGTGCAGCGCACGGTGCGCACCGCGAGTGCCGCGTTTCCAGGGCAGGTGGAGCTGTGTTGCGCGCCGGATGCCACACACACCTTCTTCCAGCAGCTGGCGCGCCGCTACGGACTGCGCTTGAGCCGCCAGCACGGGGCGGATCTTGGCGAGCGGATGTATCGGGCACTGTTCGACGCCAGTAGCGATGGCGATACCCCGCTTCTCATCGGGACCGACTGTCTGGCGCTCGATGCGGACTATCTCAGGGCCGCCCATAAAAGGCTGACCCGCGGGTCCGAGCTGGTGCTCGGACCGGCTGCGGACGGTGGCTATTTCCTGGTCGGTGCGCGTTGCGCGCGTGCTGACTGGTTCAAGGGGATTGACTGGGGCACATCCGTCGTTCTGGCACAGACACGCCAACGCCTGTTGAAGTTGCGTACACGCTGGGCCGAGCTCACGCCCCTGCACGATATCGACCGACCGCACGATCTGGACCTGGTCGACGCCGATGCGGCGCTGCGCGGCTGGCGGACCGACTGGGAGCCTTCATGGTTGGCGTCGGGCTGACGCTTGTAGCGACTTCAATGCAGTTTCAAGAATTCTATGTTCACCCGGTTGTTTTTGTTAGGGAAAAGGTGAAATACTTCAGAAATTACTTGAAGAGCTGTGTCGGGGTTGGTGGATTCATCGTCAGCGATGCTTGGTTCCTGACGCGATGCGGTCGAGCATGCGCTCGGCGACCCGTAGCCAGTCGAAGCGCAACTGACCCTCGAGGTACTGAGCACGTAGCGCTTCCACGCGGCGCGCACGTGCCCGACGCACATCCTCGGAGACCCGGTCGCCGTCGGTTTCGCTGTCGAATGCCGGTTCCGGGGCGTTGGAGTCGGTCCCGGCTGGCTTGTCGTGGTCGGTACTCATCCTGGGGTAGAGCTGGCTCTGCACTGGTTCCTGGAAGGTGGTCATCGGGCTCGCGCTCACGAGCATCCGCGCCTCGCGCCGTCGGGTGGCTGCCTGCCAGGTCCTTTCTCGGGCCCGGCCGGGGTGCCGCTGCGGCGCTGCAAACAGGGGTTTATGCTGTTCGAAGCCCTCACTTCTACGTCTAGCGATAACCGGACTTTAGGTTGCTGAGCATGGAGAACCGCAGGCTTCGCAGGCAGCTTTGGGAAGGTCTATCGGCCCGTGACCGGCGGATCTTCCCGCTCGAGGAGGCATTCAGTACCGCCAGCCAGGTCGGCTCGATGCTGGACGGGGTCTTGACCCGGGTTGCAGGCCGGCGGCCGGGTTCTATACCTGCTTTTCGCTGCAGCCAGCCTGCTGCCTGTGCCAGTCAGAGGCGACGCCCGCGCCAGGGCGTTTGGATAGCACTCCCAGCCACCTTGCCCGACCGCGTTTCCGGGGCGCTCAGGTGGGAATCGTGAAAGTCCTGTTGTCGGACCGGGATTCGCAACGCGCCCTGCAGATGCGCGAGCACCTGGAGTTCCTCGAGCACGAGGTGTCGGCGATCCCGGCCGAGAACGCCTATATCGCTTTGCAGTCGATGCCCGCCCGGTCCATCGAGGAATCGGACATCGTTATGCTCGGCTTCCATCAGGACGAGGAGCTGCTCAGGGAACAGGTACAGCTGATTCGCGCAGGGGATCGCGAGAAGGCGGTCATCGTGCTCACCGAGCCACGCGATGAGATTGATCCCTCGATCCTGACGGGCAACGTGGCCGTAGTGGCCCGACCGTTCCGCTTCCGCAACCTGAGCACCGCCCTGGAGCAGGTGAGCGGTGCCCGAGTCGGACGATTCTCGAGCGGCGCTCCGCGCAATCTGGAGCTGTTCAGGAATCTGGTCGGCACCAGCGCCAGGGTCCGCTCTGTACGCCGCCTGATCGAGCAGGTTGCCGCCACCGATGCAACGGTCCTGATTCTGGGTGAATCGGGGACCGGTAAAGAGGTGGTCGCGCGCAACATCCACTATCACTCGGCGCGACGCAATCAGCCGTTCGTGCCGGTCAACTGCGGCGCGATCCCGGCCGATCTGCTCGAGAGCGAGCTGTTCGGCCATGAGAAGGGGGCTTTCACCGGTGCGGTCAATGCCCGAGAAGGGCGTTTCGAGATCGCGGAGGGTGGCACGCTGTTCCTGGACGAGATTGGCGACATGCCGCTCGCCATGCAGGTGAAGCTGCTGCGAGTCATTCAGGAGCGCACCTACGAACGGGTCGGAAGCAATGTGAGCATGAGCGCCGACGTGCGTATCGTCGCCGCCACCCACAACGATCTGCTGACCGCAATCAAGGACGGTCGATTCCGCGAGGACCTCTACTACCGCATCAACGTGTTCCCCATCGACATGCCCCCGCTGCGCGAGCGCGCGGAGGATCTGCCGTTGCTGTTCGCGGACCTCATCCGGCGAATGGAGCACGAGCAGGGACGCAGCTTGCGGCTCACCGATGCCGCCATGCAGGTGCTGCTCGCCTACGCCTGGCCCGGCAATGTGC
>JAGRHX010000375.1 GCA_020444775.1 Gammaproteobacteria bacterium | reverse complement strand
GCCGCCCGACGCAGCGGCCCCGCCTGGATGACCTTCGCACGCAGTTCGAAGCGTTCCAGCAACCAGACGAGCCGGTCTTCCATATTGATACTCCTGGTCAACAACTGAGGACTCCAGGATACCTATAATCTCAAGCGATCGATCAACATCCTGCTCGTGCCGCCGGTTGGCGGCGCCTGGCCCACTATCGACAGGAGAGATCGATCATGGCCCGTATCCCCACGCTCGCTATCGAGCACACTGACCCCAAGACCGCCGCAGCCCTCGCGGGCGTGAAGCGCAAGCTTGGCCGCCTGCCCAATCTGTTCACCACACTGGCCCACGCTCCGGCAGCGCTGCAGGGCTATCTGCAGCTCTTTGAGGCGCTCGCCGGCGGTCAGCTCTCGGCCGCGCAGCGCGAGCTGGTGGCGATCACCGTTGCCGAGGCCAACGCCTGCGAGTACTGCCTCAGTGCCCATGCGGCGATCGGCCGCGGCCTCGGTCTGGACGACACCGACATCGAACGGGCACGCACCGCACAGGCCGCCGATCCCATGGACGACGCCATGCTCGCCTTCGTCGCAGCGGTGGTGCGCGAGCGCGGCGGTGTCAGCGACGCAGAGCTCGCGGCCGCGCGGGCCGGCGGCCTGGACGAGGCCCGGATCCTCGAGGTCGTCGCCCTCATCGGGCTCAACCTGCTCACCAACTACGTGAACCGCGTCGCCGAGACGGAAGTGGACTTTCCCCGCCTGGCACTGCGCGACGCCGCCTGAAACCCGACTTCCAAGGACATCGAATCATGCGCCATCTCACTACCCTTGCCATGCCCGTGCTGCTGCTCGGCCTCGGCATGCTCGTCACCGCTGCCAGCGGCCAGATGGGCAGCACCGATAGGGCCCGCCACGCGGATCAGCCACGCTTCACCGACTCGGGCGAGCTCGAGCAGCCGAGGGACTTTCGCCAGTGGGTGTTCGTCGGCTCACCGCTCACGCCCAATGCACTCAACGGCGGGGCAGCGGGCTTTCCCGAGTTTCACAATGTCTATGTCGCGCCGTCTGCCTTCGAGCACTACCGCCGCACCGGCGAATGGCCCGAAGGCACGGTGCTGGTGAAGGAGCTGCAGCTCACCCAACCGGGCACCTTCGACGACGGCTCGCGTACCGAGGCCTCCGGGCGCGGCTACTTCCCGGACACGCCGAACGGACTCGACGTCTCGGTCAAGGATTCGAAACGATTCGCGCGGACCAATGGCTGGGGATTCTTCAATTTCGGCCACCACGCGCCACCGTATGCGGCCACCGCGCCGGTGGCGCCGGAACAGGCCTGTGCCGGCTGTCATAGGGCGAGCGCGCACGAGGACATGGTGTTCTCGGGCTTCTACCGTCAGCTGGCGCCACTTCCCAAGGAGTCGCGTTGAACGAGACGCGGCCCGGACACCCGCGGCGCCGGCCGCAGGTGTCCGGGCTTTGGTGAGAAAGCGGTCGCCGTTGCTGACGAGCGCCCCTTCACCAACGGAGCGACGCGAGGCCCGGGCCAACGTCGCCAGGACCGGACACGACCGGTCTCCTGGCGTGCGGCTCCGAGTCTCAGCAGGCCTGCTAGAGGCTGAACAGGGCGAGCGCGTTGTCGCGCAACACCTTGCACTTGGCACCCTCGCGCCAGTCGATGTCGGCAACCTCCACCATGACGCGCTCGGGATCGACCACGGGCCAATCAGTGCCGAACAGGACCTTGTCCTGACCGAATGTGTTCATGTCGAGCAGCATGTGCGCCGAGCCCTGAACGCGGAGATCGCCCGAGCGCTGCGCGACCAGCAGTGAGCGCTCGATACCTGCCCGGTCCATCATCTCGATATAGCCGGCCGCCGATACGCCAGCGCGATACTCGGGCTTCACCCGAGCCTTCTCGCGGAACTGCATGTCCGTCGACATCCAGGCGCTGTTCAACGCCTCTGGCGTGAACGCGTTGATGACGATATCGCTGGCCCCGTAATCCTCACCCGCGACCTGGACCCTATTTGCCTCACCGAGTTCGGGCGGCACGAGGCTATCGAGAACGGGGGCGTGATCCGCCGCGACGGCTCGCGGCTCGTCGCGTGCTCAGCCCGGCATCTCGCGTGCGGTCGCGGCGAGCTGCGTGGCGCGCGCGAGAAACGCGCCGGTATCGGTACCGAGTGAGAACAGCCGCGCGCCACGCGCGTAGAACTGCTGCATGAGCTCGGCCGAGCCGATACCCGCGATGCCGCAATGCTTGCCGTGCTCGCGCGCCGCATCGATGATGCGGCCCACCGCCTCGATGAAGCGCGGATGCGTGTACTCGCCAGGGATCCCCATGTCGGCGCTCAAGTCGTTGCCACCGAGCAGCAGCATCGACACGCCATCGACGGCGGCGATGGCACTGGCGTTCTCCACACCGAGCAGTGTCTCGATCTGACAGATGAGCATCGCCTGCTCGTTCAGCCGGGCGCGCGCTGCTGCGACCGGCCAGTCGCGAAACCGCAGGTGCGGAACGGTGCTCGACGCGGAGCGGTGACCGAGCGGGGGATAAAGGCACGCATCGGCCATCGCACGTGCCTGCTCCGGCGTCTGAAGATGCGGCACGATGACGCCCCAAGCGCCGCCATCCAACGCTTGTGCTGCGGCCGTCGCGCTGTGCCCTGGCAGGCGCACGAACACGCTCACGCCGGCAGCGAGCCCCATGACCGCGAGCTGGCTCGCCTCGGGCATCGTGAGCCCGCCGTGCTCCAGGTCGACGAAGAAGCTGTCGAACCCCGCCGCCTGCAGGGCGAGCACGGTATCGACCGACTTCGAGGCGCGCACCGACATCATCAATGCCATGCCGCCACCATCCAGGATGGCCTTCGTGTGGTTGCACACGACGCTGTTCAGGTCCTCGTTCATCGCTCGCTCCTGTCGTACGATGTGCCTCTATTGCCAGGTTCTGGGCCCGCTACTGGATGTAGCGGGTCCGTACTTTCCGGGCGGGACGTCCGCCCGCGAGATCAATCGGCGCCCGGTGGCGCACCGCGGAGGTTCCTCATTCCTTGGAACGAAGGCCAGGAAACACAGCCTCGATGATCTTCGTTGAATCGAACAAACCCAAGGCCGTGTTGTCCCTCAGAGCCTTCACAGCAAGAACGAAATCGCCCTGCGCGGCGAAGGTCTCGATCTGAAGTCTTGCATGCATTGGCAGCCCTTCGAAAATCTCTCGGAGCTGAATTTCAAGAGCAGGCTCCGGATCCCCGGCATGGCCAGACCAGTCCAATCGATCGTGGGGTTCGAGCCACCTGTTCCAGTGTTCACCGGGCTCGCGCGATTGGTGAAAGAGCCGATGCCACTCGAAGTGCACGCCGGATCTACGCGTGAAGCCAAGAACCTCCAGCCGGCGGATCTGATCGGCATATTCCGGCCTGAGATCGCATACCGATTTACTGGTTGGAAGGTGAACACCATTTGAGAACGCCCACCAGTCCGAGAACAGTTCCGCCCAGATCCACAGAACGCGCCCGACCGTCACCACCTCAGGTGTGGGGTTTCTCTTCAGGAACCCACCTGTGTCGATGGCCCTCACGGTTTGTCGATAGACCGGGGGTTGCATCTTGCCAATTCGCGGATCGTCCGGGGCGCACCACCACTCGGGCCAATGACCTTCCGCCAATCCAGCGTCCTCGAACAGGCTGCACATCTCTTCCCAGATGAACGCGTACCCGTGTTCCCGGACGCCCTCCGGCGGCGCTTGCAGGCGTGGATCGTCTAAAGGGGCGCTGAACCGAGGCGCCATGTCCTCGAACGCGGTCGTGACGAAGTCCTCCTTCGCCTTCCGCTGCCTGCTTGTCAGGCGATCGCGAGAGCTCTCGGCCATTCAAGCACTCGATTGCGGGTGCACGGACCTCGATCATTACCCGGACAGGGCCGCAGATCACCAGCGGCCGCGGTGCCAAGAGCGCCGTTTCCCACCAGGGTCGAGGTAAGCCGTCCTGTAAGAGTGTGAGAAGAAGACCGTCGACCGACGCGCACATCGGCCTCGAATACCGCCGGGCAGGCCTGTTAAGAGCGATCCGGTGCCGCGAGTAGCGATTGACGGTTGCGCATGACGGTCCTCCATGAGCCGTTCTACGGATCTGACATGGTTTACCACACAGATTTGAGGGCAGTGCTCACCATCACCACCCGGATGATGCCGCAGCTCGGCGCCGTGACGACCAGGCCTCTTCAGCGAAGCTGCAGACGAGGCAAAAGCATGGAAATGCCGCCTGCTTTGATTCACGATGACTCACCGGTAAGAGGCACGCCTGGCAAGCGCTGGTTGATCTGCCGATTAATCAATGTCTTCCGTGGTAGCGCGATGGATGGCGAGGGCGGCGCGTTCTTTCTCACCCACGCCCGGCGTGCGAGTTGCCGGTCGCCGTTTCAACAACGCTTCGATTCTTGAATCCTGACCCTCGAGGCCGCAGGCTCGTGGCGGCTCGTCTTCTCAATCCTGCCCCGTCAGGAACATGCCATCGAGAGCTGGGAACGGATGCGTCGCGCCTGCGCCTGAGAACACCAAGGTGAGCCGAGGCCTCGGTGCCAGGCAACCAGACCGGAGAATACGGTGAGTGTGAACAAAAAGAGATTGGTCTACTTCGAGTTCTGGCTGGACCCGATCGCCGAGCAGATCCTGCGCGCACGAGAGGACATCGAGCTGGTGCGCCTGGCGCTGTCAGCGGATGATTCAGAGAACTGGAGCGAGATGAGCCGAGCGGTGGGCTACCAGGTGCTGCCTCGCACCGAGCTGCGCTCACCCTGGTTCGGTGACAGCGGGCTCATCGAGCGTTCGCCCAACCTTCTGGCCATGAGCTCGACAGGCGCAGGCTACGACGTCATCGACGTCGAAGCCTGCACCAGAGCCGGCATCATCGTCTGCAACCAATCCGGAACCAATAGCGAGGCGGTGGCCGAGCACGCTGTAGGGCTCATGCTCTCGCTCGCCAAGAAGATCGCGCTGCTCAGTCGCATCATTGCGCGCGAGCCGGACGTCGATCGCTTCGCCTTCGTCGGCGGTGAGCTGCAGGGCAAGACCGTCGGCATCATCGGGCTCGGCAACATCGGCTCGCGCGTCGCGGAGATCTGCAGGGTCGCGTTCCGCACCGAGGTGCTGGCCTACGACCCGTACCTCACCGACGAGCAGATCCAAGGGCGCGGCGCTCGCAAGGTATCTCTGCACGAGCTGCTCGATCAATCAGACTTCGTGTCGGTGCACTGCCCGCGCAGCGAAGAGACGCTCGGCATGATTGGCGCCGCGCAGCTCGAGCGCATGCGACCGAGCGCCTACTTCATCAACACCGCGCGCGGCGGCATCCATCGCGAGTCCGATCTCATCGAGGCGCTCCAGACCGGGCGAATCGCCGGTGCCGGCATCGACGTGTTCGACACAGAGCCGCCGGCGCCGCAGCATCCGCTGCTCAACATGGACAACGTCATCGCGACCCCGCATTGCGCCGGGGTCACGGCGGAATCCATGCGCAACTCCGCCGCCGCCGCCGCGCAGCAGTGGCTGACACTGCTCGACGGCGGCGTGCCACCTCGATTGGTGAACCCCGAGGCCTGGCCGCGCTATCGCGAGCGATTTGCCGACATCATCGGCTTCACACCACCTCAGTTGGGTGACGGCGACCACCTCGCTTCGCGGGACGGGCCGCGGCACGCGAATTCATGACATCCGAGATCGCGACATGGCCGACAGCGGCGGGTTAGACTGCGGGTCATGAGCGATGACCCCAACCAAGACGATGCTATACACAACGAGAGGAACGTCCTCGGTGGACCGCTGCTTGCCTGCAGCTACGCCCCACTGACGGGCTACTTCCGCGATGGCTGCTGCGCGACCCATGGCGAGACCGGGGTTGCTCATCTGGTCTGCGTGCAGGTGACCGACGACTTTCTTCGGTTCTCGCGCCAACGCGGCAACGACCTCATCACGCCCCGGCCCGAGATGCGTTTTCGCGGGCTCAACCACGGAGACCGCTGGTGCCTTCACGTGTTGCGCTTTGTCGAGGCAGTGCAAGCGGACATGGCGCCTCGGGTGGTGCTGGGGTCGACTCATGAGCAGGTCCTGCGCCACGTGTCGCTGGATGTCCTGAAGCGTCACGCGTTGGATCTGAACTGACCACCTGCACCGCTGTGATCGATCCAGGCTCGGCAGGCCCGGGATGGCGCGTGGCCACATCACGTTCACCCAAGCACGCCGCGATCACCTGGCGCCATGGACCGCCGAAGGCAACCGTCCGCCGCATCATGCGTTGACGTCCGCGCCGGGCTGGATCGCGCTGCTCACCGACTCGACACGATGAACTCATGCGGCCAATCGCAGACCTTCATCGAGGATCGGTCGAGGCTGGTGGCAACGCCGCCAGTCGGGAAGCTGGTACAGCGGAGCGGCCATCAAGCAGATCAACGAGGCGCACCGGCCGGCAAGCCGTTGTGAACGATCGCCTTGCGCAAGCTGGCAAGCGGTGCCGTATCGTCGAGCTCGATGGTATCGCCGACAAGCGCGACACCGAGATCGCGCCACAGCCCGTCGAGGTCGATCTCTCCAGCGCGCCGCGCGTAGCGTTCGACCATCTCGCCGAGCGCTCGGCCGCCCACCGCGGCGTCGCAGGCGGAGACCATTCGTTCGAGCGCGACGATGCGCCGGTAGTTGCCGAGCGAGTGGCGAACATCGCGCAGGCAGTCCTCCAAGCCGCGCGCGCCGTGCGACGCGCGCCGCATCTCGACATCGGTCAGTAGCATCAGCAGCGCGCCGCCCCAGTACCAGCCGCGAAAGCCGCCGCGGGAAAGCCCGCTCGAACGCATCACGCTGGCACCACGCGGCATGTAGGTCACGAACTCGCGCCACATTGCCTGCTCGGATTGCAGCCCGACCCGAGCGCGGATCAACGGCTCGAAGTAGGTTGCGAGCCCCTCGGTGAGCCACGGTGCACGCGGCACGAAGGGCGAGCCGATGTGAATGAGCTCATGGATGAGGACCCAGTCATCACGCAGCTCCTCCGCGCTCGCGTGCTCGCCGACGTAGAGCGCCATGGAGACGCCGCCACCGGTCATCGCGCGCCCGAACGGCACGCCCCCGCGCCAGGTCCGGCGAATGACGCACAAGCAGATGCCGGAAACGGAAAAGCCCTA
>JAGRHX010000374.1 GCA_020444775.1 Gammaproteobacteria bacterium | reverse complement strand
TCGGCGAGCTGCTCGAGGCCGTCGAGCGCATCACAGACCGCAAGGAGGGACCAGCGGTAACGCTGGTGAGATCCGCATGAGCAGAACGGGACACGTCGCTATCGGCTTCGCGCCCGACGGGCACCCGATGCCATTCACGGTCGCTTTTCGCGCCGGCGACGATTCGGAATTTAAGGCGCGGATGGTCTGTCAGGGTTTAGTGTGCCGCGAACTTGTGAGTTCGTCGGTGCTAACTCTGCCGTTCGGCATGTGGGATCACATCGGCGCATCGGGCTATTCGGTGAAAACGTTCGAGGTCAAGATCGACGCCGAGTCGACCGAATCGGAGACCCCAGCATGAGAGCGAGGAGATGCGAAACCTGCATTTTTTGGGACCGCGAAATAGCGTCTAATCTCCACGCTTGGCGAGGAGACATGAAACTGGAAGCACACCCGTGCAAACGTTTCCCGGATCCCACTCCGCACAAAGTCGAAGACAACTGGTGCGGGGAATGGTCGTCAACGCCAGAGCGCGACGACGAAGACAGCATGCGGCCGTGTCCATTCTGCCAGAGCCTAGATCTGACGGTCGCGCACGTGACGAACCGACTAGATCGCGACGCTTCGATCTTTCAAGTCGCGTGTGAGGATTGCGGCGCGCGCGGTCCGCATGCGGAAGTGTCACGCCATGCGAGCGCCGAAGAGATGGACGCTGCCGCCAATCGCGAATGGAACGATCGACTAGCGGCGCGAGATGCGGAGGAATCAGCGTAATGGATCGGGGATTTTGGATCGTCTGGTCGCCGACAGGCTCGACGCCACCGAAGCGGCGACACAACACACATGACGAAGCGATGCGCGTTTGCAAAGAAATGGCGGAGAGCCACCCCGGACAAACCTTCTACGCGCTGCTAGCGCAAGCGCGCGCATACCGACCGCCCGCGCAAACTCGCTTCGAGACGCTAGACCTAAACGGGCATTTCGTGGACAGGGAGACCGGCGACCAAGACGACGAGATCCCGTTCTAATTGCCCCGGAAATTGCCCCGTAGAAGTCGAGAGATCGGGCGAGTCGCGTAAGCTGTTGATTTGATGGCGCGCCCGGAGGGACTCGAACCCCCAACCACCTGGTTCGAAGCCAGGTACTCTATCCGTTGAGCTACGGGCGCGGAGCGGCAGACGATACGCAAGATCGGACCAGCTTACCAGCCGTCCAAGCGCGTTGCCTTGGATCACAAAACGGACACGATGAATTTCCAGTTTGCGTAACCGCACCTATAGTTCACCTGTGCCAATCGTGCGCGGCACATCCAGCGCGGCTCGTTCACCGGAGAAGAATCACGGCCCCGGTTGGCAGCCCGGGTCGGCAACCGCTGCCCGGCACGCAGGAGCACACGATGCGCAGGACATCCCGTGCGCGACGGCCGCCGTCATCCGAGGTGAGTTGCGATGAGTCAGCGAGATGCGGGGGCAGACGAGGGCGGCGAGCTGGAACTCTCGCCGGCCCGCGCCGACGCTGGCGGAACACCGCGCGTAGAGCATCCGCCGCAAAGCACCGATCGTCGATTCAGCGCGCTGTTCGGCACCGACCTGGTCGGCCTGGCGGTCCTCGATACCGACGGCACGGTCACCGAGGCGAACGGCCGGCTCCGTCAGATGACCGGACTCGCGCCGGACCATCCGCCCCTACCCTTCGCCAACCTGCTGTTGCCGGCCTATCGGGATGCCTTTGCGGAACTCGGCAAACAGATGTGGGGGACCGACCCCACCGCAACGATCTCCGCGAGGCTCGCGGGACCGGCCGGGGCAGGTGTTTCGGTCGTGCTCAGTCGTTGCGCCGTCGCCGAGCCCGGTGGGGAATCGCTGGTCGTCGTCGTCGACGCATCCATGAGCGACGAAACGCAGATTGAGCAGAGTCGTCGTGCCCGGGAGCTCGAGCAGGCGAACGCCGATCTGCAACAGTTCGTCTATACCATCGCCCACGATCTTCGCGAGCCGCTGCGCAGCGTGTCGAGCTACGCGCGCCTGCTGTTCGAGCGTCATGGCGACACGCTCGACCACGATGCGCGCGAGTTCCTGGACTTCATCCGCGAGGGCGCGCAGCGCATGCGCGAGCAGATCGACGGGCTGCTCGAGTACTCACGTGTCTACACCCAGGCACGCCCGTTTACCGCCGTGGCGCTGACCCTGCCGCTCGAAGACTCGGTCATTGCGATGAGCGGCGAGCTCGAGGCCGCGGGCGGCTCGATCACCACCGACCACGACCTGCCGGTGGTCTACGCGGATCGGCGGCAGATCTCAAAGCTCTTCCAGATCCTGCTCGGTAACGCGCTCAAGTTCCGATCCAACCGCCCACCCACCATCCACATACGCGCACAGCGCGAGGGCCGGCGCTGGCGTATCGAGGTCGAGGACAATGGTATCGGCATACCCACCGACGCCCGGCATCGCATCTTCGAGGTCTTCGGCCGCCTGCACACCAGCAGCGAATACCCCGGTTGCGGCATCGGTCTGGCCATCGCCAAACGCATCGTGGAGCGGCACGGCGGCAACATCGAGGCCGTCCCCGGCCGAACCGACGGCGCAACCTTGGTCTTCACGTTGTCCGAAGTGCCGGAATCGGCACTACAGACTCGACAATGACCCTTCAGGTTCTGCGGTACGCTACCGATAAGAATGTTAACAAACGTGACCGCTGAGCATGGCAGAGAGACAACCAGACGTGACGGCTGAGCACCAGTCCCCGGGGGCGCTCGACTACCGGCTGCTCGCGGTGGAGGACAACACCGCCGACGCCCGCTATCTGGAGCTCATCCTGCGCGAGGACGCCTGGCTTGGCAGCTTCGAGCTGCAGCGGGTGCCGCGGCTGGGTGACGCCCTGCAGGCGCTGTCCGAAGGTTCCTATCACGCCGTGCTGCTCGACCTCGGTCTGCCCGACATCAGCGGTGTGAACGCGGTCGCCGAGATCGTCCGACATGCGCCGGAGACGCCGGTGGTGGTGCTCAGCGGCAGCATGAACGAGCACCTGGCGCTGGAGGTGGTGGACGCCGGTGCCCAGGACTTCCTGCTCAAGGGCCATGACGACGCCCGCGCCATCTCCAGAGCCGTCTGCTTCGCGATCCGACGCAAGCAGGCCGAGCTGCGGCTGCGGCGCCTTGCCCAGTTCGACCAGCTCACCGGGCTGCCCAATCGCAGCCTCTTCAACGAGCGTCTCGATCAGGCGCTGGCCCGGGCGCGGCGACGCAACAGCCTGATGGCCGTGATGTTCATGGATCTGGACAAGTTCAAGATCGTCAACGACCAGATGGGTCACCAGGCGGGAGACAGCCTCTTGCGCCAGGTGGGTGAGCGCGTCTCGGCGCGACTGCGCAGCACCGACACGCTCGCGCGTCTGGGCGGCGACGAGTTCGCCATCATCCTCGAGGACCTGAGCTCCAGGCAGGCGGCGAGTGTCGCCGCGGGCGATATCCTGGAAACCTTCTCGACGTCCTTCGATCTCGAGGACGGCGTGTTGCAGACCACCGGTAGCCTGGGCGTGGCGGTCTATCCCTCCGCCGGTCAGGATGCCGCTACCCTGCTGGCCAATGCCGATGCCGCGATGTACGCCGCCAAGGCCACCGGCAGCGGTCAATTCTGCGTGTACTCGGAATCGATGGGTCGTGAAGCGCGCGCCCAGAACGAGCTCGAACAGCGTATGCACCAGGCGATCGAACGGCGCGAGCTGGTGCTGCATTTCCAGCCGGTCTTCGACCTGAGCAGCGGCCGTATAGTCTCGGTCGAATCCCTCGTTCGCTGGGCGCCCGAGGCCGATGGCGAGCTGCTGCCGCCGGGCCAGTTCATACCGCTCGCCGAGCAGACCGGGCTGATCATCCCGATTGGCGAATGGACCTTGTACGAAAGTTGCCGTCAGGCCCGGATCTGGCGTGAGGAGAGCGGCTACGAGCAGCCGATCTCGGTGAACGTCTCCGCCCGGCAGTTCCAGCATCCACACTTCATCGACACGCTGCGCGACATACTGCGCGAGACCGCGCTGCCCGCCTCGCGGCTCACCCTGGAGCTCTCGGAGAAGTGCCTGCTGCGCCAGCCCGAGACCAGCCGCGCGCTGATAGACGAGCTGGCGTCCTTCGGTGTGGGGATCAGCGTGGACAACTTCGGCACCGGCTACTGTTCCCTGAGCTTTCTCAAGGACTTGCGGGCGACCTCATTGAAGATCGACCAGTCGTTCGTGCGGGATCTGGACGCGCCTGTGAGCAAGCGACTGGTCACCGCGATGATCGATCTCGCCCATACCCTGCAGCTGGGTGTCATCGCCGAGGGTGTGGAGAGCCAGGCCCAGCTCGACCGACTGCGCGAACTCGGCGCCCAGGCCGCGCAGGGTTACTTCCTGGCCTCACCGGACACGGCGGTTGTGTTCTCCGAGCTCTATCGTCGCAACACCGACCATGCGACCCCCGCAGCTGCCGACAACCCGCCTCGGGACATACCAAGCCACGTCGCTTGATTGCCAATCGATGCGCACTGACCCACGACACGGGTCGGTGCGCCATTCAACCAGATTTGCCAGCCAACCCGACGCACTGCCCGATCGCACGACGCGATGAGGTTCACGGTATTGCGCCCCTCGTGTGCCAAAAGTCACAGGCCAATGGCCACGCCCGCGATAGTCTGACACCAGAAGGGATGACAGGACGCGGCGCACGGACGCAGACACCAGGGACACGGCATCGACGGATCCGCAACCCAGCCGCCCAGTGACGGGCAATGGCCAGACGCTTGGCCTGCTGAATGGACCATCACCCGATCTGCAACGGGGAAGGTGATGAACGGGCGGGATGCCCCGGGGGCAGGAGGCTCTCGAACGGACCGATCGGGCACGGATGCCCCTGGCACGGATGCCCGTCGCACGGGCTGTACGCCTGCAGCCCCAAGTGGGCGTGCAGCCCTGCTTCGACCCGATCTGCGACGACCAGATCTGCAAATCGGAAACGGAAAGCACAAACGGCCAGGGACGGCCATACAGTGACGCCGGCAGCGCATGCTGCAACGTCCCCCCTTCCCGTAACGGTCTCGGGCTGCAAGAATGCGGCCTTCCGTACCGGCACGAGAATGCGCCCCAGCTCCCGTGCAGCATGCCGACCCGGCACGCTGGATTCGAGTGGTGAATCGGCCGTGCCCGCGATCCGCTGACTTCCCGACCAATCGACACCATGGCCCTGACCATCTTCCAGCGTGCCGACATGCGCTTCGTGCTCGTGTCTTTGTATGGCACCCTCTTCGACTGGCACGGTAGCGTGCTGGGGGCGCTCCAGGATTTCGGGCAAGCCAAGGGCCTGGATACCGACTGGAACACGTTCCTCGGCGAGTGGCACGGGGTCCTGGCCCCGACCATGCGGGCCATCAACGCGGGCCAGCAGCCCTTCGAGAATCAACAGACCATACTTCGCCGGCAGCTCGATACGTTGCTGCGCGATATCGGCGCTCGCAACGTGTCGGACGACGCCCGCGATACCTTGTGCGGTGTCTGGCGGCGCTGCGCGCCGTGGCCGGACGCGTCACCGATGCTCTCCAGAGTGTCCCAGCACTGCTTGTGCGCGGGCTTGTCCAATGCCGATCTCACCGCCCAGATCGAGCTCTGCCGAAACCACGCACTGCGGCTGGACGCGCATCTGTCAGCGGATCTGCTCGGCGCGTACAAGCCGGACCCGCGTGTGTACCGGCGCGCCGTCGAGCTGCTCGGCGCGGACGCGGACCGGATGCTGCTGGTCTCCTGTCACAACGACGATCTCGCCGCCGCTCGCGAGGCCGGCATCCACACCGCGTTCATCACTCGCGACGCTGAGCACGGTCCCGGGCAGCGTACCGACCTCGAGCCAGCCTCGGATTGGGACCTGGTTGCCGATGATCTGGTCGACCTGTGCGACCGGCTGTTCCCGTGACGACCGACCACCCGCCGTCCGGATTGGAAGAACGAACACGAGACCGTATCGAGCAGCGGTGAATCAGGTCGAATCGAGACATCACGAATGCTGGCCCTGAAAGACGTACGACAATCCGATCTCGAGCCCGTCTGGACCTTGAACCAGGCGGCAGTGCCGCACGTTGGCGACATCGACCTGGCGACCATGGCCCGCTACAAGTCGATTGCGCCCTATTTCAAGCTGGCCTGGTGGGGCGAGGAGCTCGCCGGCTTCATGATCGCGATGCCACCCGGTGTCGACTACCAGAGCCCGAACTACCAGTGGCTGGAGCAGCGTTACACCAGCCACTACTACATCGACCGACTGGCGGTCGCACCACATCTTCACCGGCGTGGCATCGGCCGGGCGCTCTATGACGACGTGCGCCGGGCGGCGCGCGGACATACGCTATTGACCTGCGAGGTCAATGTGATTCCACCCAACGAAACCTCGATGGCCTTTCATCGATCGCTCGGATTCGAGCCGTTGGGGTTCCTGGACAGCGACGAGGGCCGCAAGCGCGTATGCTTCCTGGGCGCCCCGCTACGCGTTGCCGGCCCATGACCGGCAACCGACGAGTCCGCTGACCCGAAGCTTCAGACCATGCCCATACGCCCATGCCCATTCGCTGTGTGACCTTCGACCTGGACGACACCCTCTGGGACATAGGCCCGGTGGTGGATCGTGCCGAGAGCGAGTTCTACACGTGGCTGCAAAGCGGCTATCCGGAGGTCACACGCCGCTTCGAGTTGAACACGCTGGCGGAGCATCGGCGCACCTTCTACACTCGCCACCCCCACAAGCAGCACGACTTCACCTGGCTGCGTCGACAATGGCTGCACCACATCGCGCAGGAGCACGGCTACGACGAATCGTTCGTGGACGACGCCTTCGAGGTCTACTTCGCGCATCGCAACTCGGTCGAGCTGTTCGCCGATGCCCAGCCGACCCTGGAACGCATCGCGAGTCGCTACAAGACCGGCGTCATCACCAACGGCAATGCCTGCGTGATCCGTATCGGTATCGCCCATCACTTCCAGTTCATCGTCTCCGCTGAATCGGCCGGGGCTGCCAAGCCGCAGGCCCGCATCTTCGAGGCCGCGATTGCGGCCGCCGGCGTGCCAGCCGAGCAGATCGCGCACATCGGCGACGATCCGGAGCGTGACATCAAGGGTGCGCGACGTCTGGGCATGAAGACCATCTGGTACAACGCCCACGGCGCACGCTGGCCGGGTGGACCGCCCCCCGATCTGAGCGTACGGACGTTGGCCGAGCTCGAGCCCGCGCTGGCCGATCTCTGACGTCCGCGCGCCCGCCGTCCTTCCATCCACACCCGCACGACCCGCGGCAAGCGCCTACAACGGTGGCCCGAGCGCCGTCGTAGACTGCTCACGCTCGTCCGGTAAACCGGCTACGGGCAGACCCGTGAATCCCGTGCCCCGCGGGGCTCTACCCCGTACAGGGACGAATCGACACAATCAGGACAAGGAGTCGAAGATGAAAGGTGTCAACATCAAACCCGTCGCGTTGTCACTGGCCCTGCTCTCGTGCGTGGCCCTGGGCGGGCTGCGTCAGGCGGTGGCCATGCCGGTGGATGTCAACAGCGCCGATGAACAGACGCTGGCCAGCGCGGTGGTCGGTGTCGGCCCGGCCAAGGCCCGGGCCATCATCGCCTACCGCGACGCCCATGGCCCGTTCCGGTCGCTCGATGAGCTGAGCGCGGTGCAGGGTATAGGCGAGCGACTACTCGAGCAGATCCGCGATCAGCTCAGCATCGGGCCCGGCGGCGAGCCCACGCCAGCCAAGCCGGCGTCCGACGCCAACCGACCGGCGCGCTGAGCGCCAACCGCGTCAGGCCTGGTGCACATCATCGCCTGGACACGAACCTGCCGGCTCACGCCGGCAGGTCGACGGCCGCGCGCTCGCACCGTGCCGGGCGGGGTCCGTGGCTGCTGCTTCGGCTTCCAGCTGGTGCCGCAGCGCCTGCAAGCGATCGGGCGTACCGACGTCCATCCACGCGCCCACGTGGCATTCACCGCTGAGCCGCTGCTGCGCCGCCCATGCGCGCAGCAGCGGTCCGAGCGGTTGCCGGCCGGGTACCAGCGTGGCGAAGCCCGCCCTGCGATACACCCCGAGCCCGGCGTAGGTACGGCGCACGCCACCCGCGTTCAGCACCCGTGAGCCGAGCAGCGCGAAGTCACCGTCCGGGTTGTGGGACGGATTGGGCACCAGCACCAGATGCGCGAGGCAATCGCCCTGCACCAAGGTCGCGGCGGCCTCGTGCAGGCGCGCCAGCGGAAAATCGCTCCAGATGTCACTATTGATCACCACGAAGGGATCGCTCAGCAGGTGCAAGGCTTGACGTATCCCACCCGCGGTCTCCAGCGCGCCGGGCGGCTCGCCCGAATGTTCGATCGACACGCCGAGGCGTTCGCCCGAGCCCAGATGCTTCACCAGTTGCTCACCCAACCAGGCATTGTTCACCACCAGCTTGCACAAGCCGGCGGCTGCCAGTCGTTCGATGAGATGATCGATCAGCGCGCGCCCGGCCACCTGCAACAGTGGCTTGGGCGTGTGGTCGGTCAGTGGCCGCATCCGCTCGCCGCGTCCGGCGGCCAGGATCATCACCGTCGGCGCGCGATGCGAAGTCGCCGTGAGCGGCGGTACGCTCATCTTGGCTTCGGCTCCTCGGGCGCGGCAGGCTCGAACCAGGCAGCGTCAGGCGCGGGCCCCGACGGCGCCTCCTGCCGCGTGTCCGGGTCGAACACACCCTGCGTGCGCAGCCGCTCGTTGACACGCACGACCTGCGCGGCGATGCCGCGCTTCTCGAGCAGCTCGACGAGCTCTCGAGTCGCCTCATGGCGCGCACCGACCCGCAAGCAGTAATCCAGCACCAGTGGGATGTCGCGAAGGTATCCAGGCTTGCGATCCCGGTGCCAGAGCCTGGCGAAGATGCCGGCAACCTTGAGATGACGCTGCACGCCGGTCAGATCGAACCAACGCCGGAGCGTGAGGTAGTCGACACCATCGAGCCAACCGCGACGCTGAGCGCTCGCATGGTAATAGCGCAACCAGGCATACACGGCACCATCGTCGAAACACACGTACGCGTCACGCAGCAGGCTGACCAGGTCGTAGCTCACAGGCCCGAGCACCGCGTCCTGGAAGTCGATGATGCCCGGATTGGCGCCCGCGTCCGCGTTTGTCAGGACCATCAGGTTGCGGCTGTGATAGTCGCGGTGCACGAACACCTGAGGTTGCTCCAGGCAGACCTGCACCAAAGCAGCGTAGCTGTCGCGCAATGCCGCGCCGAGGGTGGCGTCGATCTCCAGCCCCAGATGTCGACCCAGGAACCAGTCCGTGAACAGCTCGAGCTCGGTCCGCAGCAAGGTAGCCGAATAATCCGGCAGGCCATCGACCCGCGCCTCGCACTGCATACGCAGCATGGCATCGACCGCATACCGGTACAGCATGGCAAGCGACGACTCGGAGTCCGGCGACGATGCACGGAGCCGGTCAAGATACGATGTCGTACCCAGATCGGAGAGCAGCAGGTAGCCTTGGGCCAGGTCCGATCGCCGGATCTCGGGCACCGACAAGCCGATCGCTGCGAGCCGCTCTTGCACCTGCACGAAAGGCCTACAGTCCTCGTGCTCGGGCGGCGCGTCCATCAGCACATGGCTGTTGGTCAGGGGGCTGTTGGT
>JAGRHX010000373.1 GCA_020444775.1 Gammaproteobacteria bacterium | reverse complement strand
AAAAGAGCCTGCTGCTGCAGATCCTGGACCAGATCTGGAAGGAGCATCTGGCCGCGATGGACTATCTGCGCCAGGGCATCCATCTACGCGGCTATGCGCAGAAGAATCCAAAGCAGGAATACAAGCGTGAAGCCTTCGAGATGTTCTCGGAGCTGCTCGAGCGGTTCAAGTTCGAGGTCATTGGCTTCATCTCGAAGATCCAGGTTCGCGCCGAGCAGGATGTGCAGCAGGTCGAGGAGCAGCGCCGGCATACGGCACCGGTCAATCTGATTCACGAGGATTCCACTGCGATGGCGCTCGAGGAGGCGCCGGCGGAAGAATTCGCCGTTGCCGCGGGCGGTGGGGCACGCGGGGCAGTGGCCGCGGCGGGTGCCGTGGTCACGGACGGTGGCGCGCCATTCGTGCGCGAGGGCCGGAAGATTGGCCGAAACGAGCCGTGCCCATGCGGTTCGGGTAAGAAGTTCAAACAGTGCCACGGCAAGCTCTAGGCTTGACCCGACCCGCGGCGTGGGGCGGTCGAAGACGTTCTCACTCGATACCTGATCCTCTCGTCGAACGGCGGCTGGGTGGCGCTCACGTCGCCGGACCGGCACGGCTGCGCGGATGCGGCTGAGGCGAACGGCTCAACCTGCGCTGCACGTCGTCGCGGCGGTGCTGCAACGCGGCCGGCAGGTACTGCTGACACGGCGACAGCCCGGTACCCACCTGGCCGGATGCTGGGAATTCCCGGGCGGAAAGGTGCAGCCGGCAGAGCCCCGAGAGGTGGCCCTGGCACGGGAGCTCGACGAAGAGCTGGGTGTGCAGGTGCTATCGGCCAGGCCGCTGATACGCGTGGTGCATGACTACGAGCAACTCAGCGTCGACCTGGACGTATGGCGCGTGCTGCAGTTCGACGGCGATCCGGTTGGACGCGAGGGCCAGGCCTTGCGCTGGGTCGATCTCTCCGATCTCGGTGAGGTGGCGATGCCGGACGCTGATCGGCCGGTGCTCAAGGCCCTGCGGCTACCCGGGCGTTACACCATAAGCACCCCGCACTATGAACCGGCATGCTTCTGGCCGGCACTGGAACGCTGTCTTGCGCGCGGCGATCTGCTACAGCTGCGGCTGCCGGGCTTGCCCCAGACTGAGTTCGTGGCGGTCGCACGACGCGCTCTGGCGATGGCGCGCGAGCATTCCGCGGCCCGTGTGCTGTTGAACGCCGAGCCGGCGCTGGCCACGGAGCTGGGAGCGGACGGTGTGCACCTCAGCTCGGCGCGGCTGTGGCGAACGCTGCGCCGTCCACTACCCGCCGATCGACTGCTGGCCGCGTCCTGTCATGATGTCTTGGATGTTCAGCGCGCCGCGGCGCTGGGTGCTGATTTCGCGGTGTTGGGACCGGTGCTGGCGACTCGCAGTCACCCCGGCGCCGTGTCTTTGGGCTGGTCGGGCTTTGAATCGATCGTGCTCGCGTCCGGCATTCCGGTGTATGCGCTTGGCGGCGTCGGCCCGGAGCATGCTTCGCGGGCCGGGCGCGCGGGTGCGCAGGGCATCGCCGCGATCAGTGCTTTATGGGATGCGGGTGAGTAGCTTTCCAAGCCAGGGATCCAGACGAGGACCCTGACCGGGATACTGCCTGCAAGGGTGCTGGATTCAGCCAGAGCACGCGCTGTGACCACCGGCCGCCCGGGCGTCGGGCTGCCCAACGGGGTTCCTGCCGTGCTCGCCCTCAGCGCTCCAACATCGACAGCTTGTCCTTGACTTCCTTCCAGTCGTCGGCGTCGGCGGGGGCGTCCTTCTTCTCCGTGATCACCGGCCATTCGCGTGACAGCTCAGCATTCAGCTCAAGAAAATGCTGCTCGGCGTCGCCCAGATCGTCCTCGGATTTGATCGCCTCGACCGGGCACTCCGGCTCGCAAAGCGTGCAATCGATGCATTCCTCGGGATCGATGACGAGGAAGTTCGGCCCTTCGTGAAAGCAGTCGACCGGGCAGACTTCAACGCAGTCGGTGTACTTGCACTTGATGCAGTTTTCGGTGACGACGAATGCCATGGTTAAACGGGTCCGGAAAGAGAGGATGAATTTAAGCGCCGTAGTCTAATCACACTGGACGGCACTTACGAGCCTTGCGCCAGCCGCTTCGCTATCCTAGCCTGGATTCTCCGTGAGCCTCCGGCTGCGAACCGGTATCCATCAAAATCACCGGCGCTCAGTCCGACACGCGCGCTGCATGAGGCTACGCTCTTCGCAGGCTCCATTGCCATCGCCGCCGCTCATCGCCCCGCATGCCCAGGCTGTCGAGCGGCGACTTCGGCGCGCGCCGCGACAGTCCCCCATGCTAGGTAGGACGACCCACGCAGGTCGACCCACGCAGGTCGATGCCGGGCGATGGTAGGTGCTGGAGAGCGACGTCGCGGTCGGCCGGGGCCTCCAACCGGCAGTCCCCGCCCGATACACCGGCGCAGTCGTCCGGTGTCGCCTCGGCGTGGGACACGTTGGAAGATTCAGCACGAGCAGAGCAACGATGACATCGACCAATCCGCCATTGCCCGGCCGGGCAGATTTTCCGCACTTTCTGGACATCCCGACCCGCTGGATGGACAACGATGTCTACGGCCACGTCAACAACGTCGTCTACTACTCCTACTTCGATACCGTCGTCAACCGATACCTCATCGATCCGGGCGGATTGGATTTCCATACCGATGAGGTCTTCGGCGTGGTCGCGCACAGCAGCTGTCGCTATCTGAAGTCCTTTGCCTACCCGGACATCGTTGAGGCCGGGCTGCGTGTCGCCCGGCTCGGCAACACCAGCGTGACCTACGAGATCGGTCTGTTCCATCGCGAAGATCCGGAGCCGGCCGCGTTCGGCAGCTTCGTGCACGTTTTCGTGAATCGCGTCAATCGCAGACCGGAGCCCATCCCGACTTCTATCCGAACCGCGCTGGCGCGTATCGTGGTCGGCTGAGTCACGCCATTGACGTGCCCTTGACCGTCGGTGATGCGCCACACAGCACGAGCTCACTCGGCTTCGCGCAGCAGCGTCTTCAGCTCGTAGACCAGGTCCAACGCAGCGCGCGGCGTCAGCTCATCGGGCTGGATCTCGCGCAGGCGCGCGCGTAGTGGCTCCAGCCCTGTCTCGTTGCGCGTGTCGTCCGTCGAGACGCTCGCCGGCGCACCGCTGCCGAGGCCGTCGTGCCGCTGGTCGTCACGGTCACCCGGGACGCCGCCCGGGTCGAACATATCGAGCTGTGGGCTACGACGTAGACGGTCGTCCGGGTTGCCCGAATCCCGCTCCAGCCGGGCGAGGATGCGCCGCGCATGGTCGATGATCCTGCCCGGCACGCCGGCCAGCTGGGCAACCTGCAGGCCATAGCTGCGGTTCGCTGGGCCGGGCTCGACCCGATGCATGAAGACGATGCTGCCGGCATGCTCGCGTACGTCCAGGTGCACGTTGGCAACGAAAGGCATGTGCTGGGCGAGCTCGGTGAGCTCGAAGTAGTGGGTCGCGAACAGTGTCATGGCGCGGATCCGCTCGGCCAGCGCGGCCGCGGTCGCCCAGGCCAGGGCGAGGCCGTCGAAGGTTCCCGTGCCGCGACCGATCTCATCCAGCAACACCAGGCTCTGGTCGCTGGCGTGATGCAGGATGTTGGCGGCCTCGGTCATCTCGACCATGAAGGTCGACCGACCACCGGCGAGATCGTCCGACGCGCCGATCCGGGTGAAGATTCGATCGACCGGACCCAGCACGCAGCGCTCGGCCGGTA
>JAGRHX010000372.1 GCA_020444775.1 Gammaproteobacteria bacterium | reverse complement strand
TGCGATGGCTGCCAGCTGAGCCTGCTCGATTGCGAGGACGAGCTGTTGGCCGTTGCCGAGCATGTCCAGATTGCCCACTTCCTCGAGGCTACCCGCGCTATAGTCAAGGGCCCGTATGACGTATCGTTGGTCGAGGGCTCCGTCACGACCGAGCACGACGAGCGACGTATTCAGCAGATACGCAAGCAATCACGGATCCTCGTCACCATCGGGGCCTGTGCCACCGCGGGTGGCATCCAGGCCCTGCGCAACTTCAAGGACGTGCACGATTTCCTTCGTATCGTCTATGCCAATCCGGCCTATATCGACACGTTGGCGACATCAACGCCCATCAGCGCGCACGTGAAGGTCGACCATGAGCTACGAGGCTGTCCGGTCAGCAAACAGCAGCTGCTCGAGCTGATCGGTGCGCTGCTCAACGGACGCAAGCCGAATACCCCCGGCCACAGCGTGTGCATGGAGTGCAAGGCCCGCGGCAACCCGTGCGTAATGGTCGCCCAGGCGACGCCGTGCCTCGGTCCGGTGACCCAGGCAGGCTGTGGCGCCATATGTCCGGCCTATACGCGCGGCTGCTATGGATGCTTCGGTCCCATGGAAACGCCCAACACTGCGGCGCTGAGCGCGCTCTGGCAACAACTCGGTGTCAGCCAGGCAACGATTCGGCGCGCCTGGCACGGCTTCAACGCCTGGGCCGTACCGTTTCGCGAGGAGGGCAACGCGCATGACACGTAGGACCATCAAGGTCGACTACCTGGCGCGTGTCGAGGGCGAAGGCGCACTCCATGTCCGCATCAAGGATCGTCAGGTCGAGTCCGTTCAACTGAAGATATTCGAGCCGCCCCGCTTCTTCGAAGCGTTCTTGCGTGGCCGTGACTACCGCGAAACACCGGACATCGTGGCTCGTATCTGCGGCATCTGCCCGGTGGCATATCAGATGAGCGCAGTGCACGCACTGGAGAATGCGCTGGGCGTACAGGTCAGCGAGCCCGTACGGCAGTTGCGCCGACTGCTGTATTGCGGTGAATGGATCGAAAGCCACGTGCTGCACATCTACATGCTGCACGCGCCCGACTTCCTGGGCTACCAGGGCGCCATCGAGATGGCACGGGATCACCGCACATTGGTCGAGCGTGGATTGAAGCTCAAACAGGCTGGCAACGTCATCCTGCAGGTGCTGGGTGGACGTGAAATCCATCCCATCAACGTCAAGGTCGGCGGCTTCTACAAGGTTCCAGGTCGCAATGAGATGCGCGCATTGAAGCCCATGCTGGAGCAGGCGCGTGATGCCGCTGTGGACACCGTTCACTGGGTGGCAGGGTTCGAGTATCCGGAGATCGATCGAGGCTATGAGTTCGTGGCCCTGCGAGCCGATGTCGGCTACCCGATGAACGAGGGTCGAATCACTTCGAGCGCCGGGCTTAGCATCGATGCCGCGGACTTCGACAGCTGCTTCGAAGAATCCCACGTCCAACACTCGACCGCGCTGCATGCTGCCATCAAGGGCCGTGGCCCCTATCTTGTCGGACCATTGGCGCGCTTCAACCTCAACCACGACCGTCTTTCGCCAATCGCTCGCAGACTGGCGCATGAGATGTCTCTGTCAGCGCCGGTACGAAACCCGTTCAAGAGCATCATCGTTCGCGCTCTCGAGGTGCTGCACGCTTGTGAGCTTGCGCTTGACATCGTCGATCAATACGAGCCTTTCGATCCGCCGGCCCAGGAGTCTTCGCCGCGCTCGGCCACGGGTCATGCCTGCACCGAGGCGCCGCGAGGGATCTTGTACCATCGATACCAAATCGACGCCGATGGCACGCTACTCGATGCGCGGATCGTTCCGCCCACTTCCCAGAACCAGGCAACGATAGAGGACGATCTACGCGCCGTCGTCGAACACGATATCGATATCCCGGACAGCGCTCTGCGCGATCGCTGCGAGCAATCGATACGAAACCATGATCCATGCATCTCTTGCGCGACTCACTTCCTACAGCTCGATGTCGAACGCCATTGAACAAGCAGTCCGCGGATGTGCCGGACACACCTCCACTCGTCCCATCATCATTGGTCTGGGCAACCCTTTTCGTGGCGATGATGCGGTCGGTCTACATGTGATCGAACAGCTGGAACCGGCGCGCGAGCGGCTCGACACAGCCACCGGCAGTGGTGACGCTCTATGGCTCATCAGCACCTGGCAGGATCGCCCCCTGACCGTGGTCGTGGACGCCGCGATCACGAACCCTGGATGCCCAAGCGGCACGGTCCATCGCTTGGATCTGACCCGGCAAGCTCTCCCCAAGACCATGGCTCGTTGCACGAGCCATGGACTCGGACTCGCCGAAGCGCTGAGCTTGGGCGCGGCATTGGACCGGCTACCTGCCCGTCTGGTCGTGTACGCCATCGAGGCCGGCAGCTTCGATCCGGGCACCGCGCTCACACCTGCTGTGCGACAAGCGGTGTCTGAAGTCGTTGATCGAGTGCTCGAGGACATCGAACCACCAGGTTCGAATTGAGATAGGCGGCATGCACGAAGCTTCCCTGATAAGCGACCTGGTCCACAGAATCGAGCGCCTGGCGACTGAGGAAGGGGCCAAGCGGGTGACTCGGGTCTCGGTCTGGGTCGGCGCCCTAAGCCACATGTCCGCGGAGCATTTCCGCGAGCATTTCTCGCACGCGGCTGCCGGGACAATTGCGGAAGCTGCAGACCTCAGCGTACAGGTCTCGACCGAGCTCGACGACCCAAACGCTCAGTCCCTGCTTTTGCAGAGCGTTGAGATCGACATGTGAAGGACGTAAGCGACAACTCCACCCAGCGCCTGCAGCTGGAGATCGAGGGCATGGTCCAAGGCGTGGGCTTCCGCCCCTTCATTGCGCGGCTGGCAACCAATCTTGATTTGAACGGGTGGGTGGCGAACACCGGCAATGGCGTCAGTGCCGAGCTCGAGGGCCTTCGGCCTGCTCTGGACCGTTTCCTGGCCGACCTGCGCGAGAAGCAACCGGCTGCAGCCCGCCTGGACAACGTGCACTGCAAGACGCTGCCGCCTATCGGTCTCATTGGTTTCCAGATTCGGCCGAGTATGCGCAACCCGCGGCCGGGTGCACGCCTGCAGCCAGACCTCGCCATCTGTGACCAGTGCCGGGGCGACATCGGCGACCCAGCGAATCGACGCTTTCGACATGCCTTCGCCAGCTGCTGCCAGTGCGGGCCGCGCTTCAGCATCGTCCATCGGCTGCCATGGGATCGTGAACATACCGCGATGGCCGCTTTCGAACTCTGCGCACGTTGTCGAGCCGAGTACGAGGATCCGACCGACCGGCGCTTTCATGCGCAGACAAATGCCTGCCACGAGTGCGGTCCAAGGCTGGCGCTATGGGATGCACAAGGTGCCGAGCTGTCGACTGACGATAGTGCATTGAGCAGCGCGATCGTCGCCATTCAGGCCGGCAGGATAGTAGCCATCAAGGGTCTCGGTGGCTTCCAGCTGCTGGTCGACGCACGCAATGACGCGGCGGTCAGTGAGCTGCGTCGGCGCAAGCTGCGCCCACACAAGCCATTTGCGGTGATGTTTGGAGAGCTTCGACAGATCCGCGAGCTCTGCGCTGTCTCAGACATCGAGCACGATCTGCTACGCAGCCCGGCGGCACCGATCGTCCTTCTACGCAAGCACGATGCTGTTGCGAATCAGGCTCGGACGCTGGCGCTGGCAGTCGCGCCGGACAATCCGTTACTCGGTGTGATGCTGCCGTACACCGCGCTGCACTACTTGCTGCTCCAGACGTCAGATCTGGCCGTCGTCGCAACGAGCGGCAACCGGCACGGTGAACCGATCGTCTACGATGAACATGAAGCGCTACACGCGCTCGCGGGTATTGCCGACCTGTTCTTGATTCACGACCGTCCGATCGTCACGCCGATGGATGATTCAGTTTTCCGCGTAATCGCGGACCGGGCGGTACCATTGCGTCTGGCCCGCGGCTACGCGCCAGTGGTCGTCGATGCGTCGCCCACGACGACCCCACTGGTCGCAACCGGAGGCCAGCTGAAGTCCAGCGTCGCGCTCAGTCGCGGTCAAGGCTGCGACCCGGGGATCGTGCTGGGCCCGTATATCGGCGACCTGGATTCTGCCGACGCCCGAGACCGACTGCGTGCCAGCGTTGACCAACTGTGCTCATTGTATGAGCTGGACGCCGTACTGCAGGCCGTGGATAGCCATCCAGACTGCCCCACACACAAACTGGCACGTGTATCCGGCCGTCGCGCGCTACCGATCTCACATCATCTTGCGCATATCGTTGCCTGCATGGCGGACAACGCCGTGGACGGACCGGTTCTCGGGGTTGCATTCGACGGCACCGGTCATGGCACGGACGGCAGCCTCTGGGGCGGTGAACTGATTCGCGTGCTCGACGCCCGTGCCATTCGTGTGGCAACACTACGCAGCTTCTCGCTGCCCGGCGCGGAGCGTGCGGTCCGCGAGCCCAGGCGCTCGGCGCTGGGCATGTGCTACGAGGCGTGGGGCGAGGCCGCATTCACAAACAGCAGCAGTCCGCCCATGAGTCGCTTCTCGCAGAATGCACTACCCGTCCTCAAACAAATGCTGCGTAAATCGTTCAACTCGCCACGCACGTCGAGCGTCGGCAGGCTATTCGACGCAGTGGCTTCGTTGCTCGGCCTGATGCAATCAGTCAGCTTCGAAGGCCAAGCCGCGATGGCTTTGGAGTTTGCAGCCCTCAATACGACCGAGAGCGTGCCGTTGACGATATCGATTCAGGATACTGGCGATGCTGACGGATCATTGCTGTTACTCGATTGGTCTCCGTTACTGACCGAGATGCTGGCGGCACAGGCTGAAGGCGCATCGATATCGTCACTTGCACGCGGCTTTCACGAGGCACTGGCAATGGCGGTTGCCAGTATCGCCCAGCGCCTGAACGAGTCAGTCGTCGTGCTCTCAGGCGGGTGTTTCCAGAACCGACTCTTGACCGAGCTGTGCATTGCGCGTCTGCGTGAGATACGGTGCACCCCGCTCTGGCACCGCCACGTGCCTCCAAACGATGGCGGACTCGCACTGGGTCAGGCAGTATGGGCCAGCCGTCTCGCAACCGCAGGGGCATCGTGATGTGTCTTGCCCTACCAGGTCGCATACTAGAGATCGACAGCCAGGATCAGCTGTTGCGCACCGCCCGCGTCTCCTTCTCGGGACTTGTCAAATCGGTGAGCCTCGCACTGGTACCAGAGGCACAGGTAGATGACTACGTGCTGGTACACGCGGGATTTGCCATAGCAACGATCGATGAGGCTGCTGCGCAGGAAGCCCTTCGCTATCTGCAACCCCGGAGTGTCAGCGAGGGTATGTCATCGGCGGACGGTACACCCGAGGTTGATCCATGAAGTTCGTGGACGAATACCGAGATATCGCGCCGGTCCACGCTTGCATCGAGGCAATATCGGCCATGGTCACTCGACCTTGGACGGTAATGGAGATATGCGGCGGCCAGACACACTCAATCGTCAGATCCGGTATCGACCAGCTTCTTCCCGAATGCATACAGCTGGTGCATGGCCCAGGCTGTCCGGTGTGCGTAACGTCGACTGGCACGATCGACAAAGCGATAGAGATCGCCTCCAGGCCGGGCGTAATCTTCACCACTTTCGGCGACATGGCACGAGTGCCCGGTTCCAGCAGCGATCTGCTGACCGCCAAGGCACGCGGTGCCGACCTCAGACTCGTGTACTCCCCGCTCGATGCACTGCGTGTCGCGGTCGACAATCCGGACAAGCAGGTCGTGTTCTTCGCTGTTGGATTCGAAACGACCGCACCTACCACGGCCATGGCAATCCGACTGGCTCAGCAGCAGAAACTGGATAACTTCACCCTGCTGGTCGCCCACGTTCTGGTTCCCCCTGCCATGCGGACAATTCTGGACGCACCGCGGACCCCGGTGCAGGGCTTCCTGGCGGCCGGC
>JAGRHX010000371.1 GCA_020444775.1 Gammaproteobacteria bacterium | reverse complement strand
ATAGCTGCGCTGGACGGCGAACAGCCGTGCCGCGGCCCGCTGCAGGAGAAGCCCCAGGGCCAACAGGGTATCGAAAGACAAGGTCGTGCCACCGAACCCCACCGCCAGCGCCAGCGTAAGCCCCACCGCCACGACCAGCAGCGGCTCCTGAACGATGGCCGCCGCCTGCTGGATGAAGTTCACCTCGCGACTGGACTCGGTGAGTGCCTCGATGTCGCGCGCCAGGAACGGCCGCAACAGCGTCTCGCGGGCCGTTGCCTTGAGCGGTTTCAACGTCACCAGCGCATCGACCAGTCGCTGGCCTAGATCGCCGAGCAGACGGGTCTGTCGTTCGCCCGCCGCACGTGAAAGCTTGAGCAGCACGAGGAGCCCGAACCCGGCAATCAGCCCCACCAGCACCGCCCCAAGGGTCACCTGCCAGGCGATCAGCAGCGCCAGGCCGAGAAAGACGATGGCCTGCAGCGTCTCGGCCGCGAGACTCGCGCCGAAGTAGAAAACGTTGGCGGCTCGATCGGATTCGCCGCCGATGACAGTGGCCAGACGGCCGACCGACTGGCGGGTGAAATAGCACCATCGAGCGGTGAGCAGCGCGTCGACCAGAGCGGTTCGGATCTGGTTGGCGCTACCGGCCACGATGCCAGCCACCTGCCGCATGACGAACAAGAGCAGTGCCGCCTTGAGCACGATGACCGAGGTGCAAAGACCGAGCAGCACGCCAAGATTCGCCGGCAAGCCGACCCATGCCAGCACGCCTGTCGCGCCAGTCATGAGCGCCGAGGGCTCGGACTGCGAAGCTACGCTCGCGACCATCATCGGCAGGAACAGGGCCAGTCCGAGCCCTTCGAGCAACCCGGCCAGAACCAGGCCCGCGGGGAGTATGATCCGCCATTTCAGCGGCTGCGCACGAAAGACGCGCCATATTGCCCGGAACGTGCGCCGATCGTCAGACAGGCGATCATCAAAAAGGGGCATGAGCATGCCGTATCGGTTCGTTGCTGGAGTTCATGCTGGTCGAGCACGGAAGGCAGCCCGCCAACCCTCTGAATCGGCGTCGTCGGCAGCGGCGGACTCCGCTCGATGAGTGCCCGCCGGATCGCACTCCATGATCCGAGGTATATGCCACAGCGGCTGCTCATTGTCGCGCCCAATCCGGTCGGCGATGCAGTGATGGCCGAACCCGCGATCCGCGCCATCTCGCGCCGCTTTCCCGCGGCCAGGCTCGATCTGCTGGTCGGACATGGCGCTCGGCGGCTGGGTCGTGCGCTCGGCCGCGCGGACCGGATACTGACCTTCACTCCCGGTGCCTCGGCTCGGGCGCGGCTGAGTCGACTCGCCCTGCTCGGCGCGCTCATTGCCCGTCGTGCCGAGCTCTGTGTGCTGTTCGTCAATGGCCGCGCGGCGGCGCGGCTCGTCGCCCTCGCGGGCGTGCCGCGGATCCTCGGCTACGCACGTCATGGCCGCGAGCGATACCTCAGCGACCCGCTCGACAGCCCACCGGACTGGCGGGTCGCGCACATGAGTGAGCACTATGCCCGTCTCGCCAGCAGCGCCGGCGCCGCGATCGATCCGTGCACGGCACCGCGCCTGCGACCAGACCCGGCCGATCTGGAAAGGGCCAGAGCCTTGCTCGGCGAATTTGCGGCCTCGCGACGCTTCATCGTGCTGGCACCCGGCACCGCGGCGGGTACGGCCAGGCTCTGGCCCTACGGGCATTACACGGCGCTGGCGCGGCTCTTGATCGGCAACGGCCTGGGCGTGGTCCTGATCGGCGCCGCGACCGAACGTGGGCTGGGTGCAGCGATTGCCGCCGGTGCCGGCGCGAACGGGCTCATCGACCTGTGTGGCCGCACCGACCTGGGCACCATGATGGGTGTGATGGCGCTCAGTGCGGGTTTCGTCGGCAACGATTCCGGCGCCGCTCACGTCGCCGCCGCGCTCGGGCGCCCGGGCGTCTGCCTGTTCGGTCCGAGCAGCATCGGCCACAGCGCGCCGCGTGCCGCGCAGATGCGACCACTGCGGCAGTCGCTGGACTGCGCGCCCTGCTTCGAGCTCGATTGCCCGCTCGGCCATCGTGCCTGCCTGGTCGGGATCACGCCGACCCTGGTAGCGCGCGAGTTGGACCTTGCGATCGACCGACATTCCAGCCAGCTCGGCTCCGAGCCAGACACGTTCACGGATCGAACGGGGGTTTGATCACGATGCTGCGACGGCACGGCATCGGCACGCCGTTCATCGGGCCGACCATCTGGGCTCATGTCGAGCGTCAGGCGGCGTTCGACGAGGCGCGACCGATCATCGAGCAGCTGATGCTGGAGCATCGACGCTACCGAGTCTACGTAACCGCGCCGTCGCGACGGCTTCGCCAGCACATCACCAAGCAGCTGCCCGAGGCCTTCGTGGAAGCCCCACCGCTTGGTAACGAGATCCTGCTGTGGCGGTTGTTCGGTCGCATCCAGCCGCATCTGATCCTCATCCTCGGACAGACGCGGCGGCTCACTGCATCGGTGTTCAAACGAGCGGCCCGTTACCCGTTACCGGTCGTGGTCCTCGACGACCGGAACGCGTCCACGACGACCACGGGCGGGTTGCGGGCGCTACGCGCGGCGCGGCGTGTGCTGGTAGAGGACCGCCGCCGCATGGCGTGCCTCGAGGCTCAAGGGGTCATACGAGAACGTCTGTGGCTGTTGCCGCCCCACGACGGTGGACACGTTCGCGTCGAAGCCGCGGTCCGGGCAATTGCGGGCACGCCCAGAGTCGACCAGGCCGATCCGGCAAGCACGCCTGTCGCGGCGCTGGTACGTGCCGCACGTGCATGGGTCCGTTCACCCCCGGGTCGCCGTCTGATCGCCAGGCATGCGCAGCGGATCGAAACACTCGAGGCCCTTCACGATGCGCTTGGCGGACCACGAACGATACTGTGCCTGGGCAACGGTCCGTCCTCGGTATCACCGGAACTGAACGCAATCGCGTTCGATGCCTTGTTCCGAGTCAACCACCGTTGGCAAAACGACGGATTTCTCACCGGCCCCGACATGGTCTTCACCGGCGATCCCGCGACCGTGCACGCGGTCGAGACCGGCATCCTCGGATTCCGTACGTTGGACGAGGAGGCCCAGTTGCTCGCACGCTGTCTCTGGCGACCACCACCTCGCCAGTTCGCCTATGCGACCCTGGAGCGGCTACCGGTCTCGATCAACGACCGTCGTTGGCCGGCGCGACCGACCAACGGCGCGGCAATGGTCGCGCTCGCCGCGGCTCTGCGGCCCCAACGACTGATCATCGCTGGCATCGATCTGTTCGAGCATACCGAAGGCGCCTATCCAAACGAACCCGACATCGGCAATATGTACTTCATCGTTCATGATCGAGCCGTCGACCTGGCGGTCATCGAGCACGCGCTCGAAGCGTTCCACGGCGAAGTGACGATACTCAGCCCGCCCTTGGCCACGAGGCTGGGCTTGCCGCGAGGCTGAGCGCGCACTGCGCATGCGACCACGGCCAGACCCGACGATTACGAAATGCGAGAGATCGATCATCGCTACAGACCGCTGCAGCCCGGCACCCAAATCGCCTCGACCCTGCATTTCCGACGCATCTTCGATGCTCTGTTCAGCGCTGTCGAGCCCAAGACCATCTGCGAGATCGGCCTCGAGGGCGGCCGCACCACACGTCACCTGGTCGAGCTCGCTGCACGTTCGGGCGGTCGCTACATCGGTATCGATCCGGCTCTTTCGCCGACCCTGCGCACGGCGCTGTCCGATACACCACACGTGACCCTGCATGCGTCGAGCAGTCTGGACGTACTCGAGCACATCGCTGCGCCGGGGCTGACGATCATCGACGGTGACCACAACTACCATACCGTGTCACGCGAGCTCGAACTGCTCGCCGCCGCGGCCAATCACGCGGAACACGCCTCGTGGGCCATAGCACTGCACGACACG
Organism: Gammaproteobacteria bacterium; assembly: GCA_020444775.1. Next base: position 1,099 of record JAGRHX010000371.1, on the reverse strand, counting down.
TCCTGGCCATGTTCGCGGCGCGACACCTACTACAGTCCACAGCGTGTGCCGGCATCGATGCGACACGAGAGTTCCACGCGTCACGGCTTCTCAATCCTCGACGAAGCCCTGACAAAGGACGGCTATGGCGCCAACCAGGGCCTGGCCATAGCGACCCGCTGGGGTGGAGAGCACAACGGCGTGCTCACCGCACTGGAGGACTTCCTCCAAACGCGCAACAATCTGCAGGTGCTGCACATACAGGCCCTGCACGGACTCTCTATCGTCGCACCCGCCACGCCTTCGACCGCGCTGGCCGAGGTCCTCGGCGAGATACGTGTCGGGCTACAGGTGTTCGGCGAGCTGCTGGCCGAGATGGAGTTCAATCGACTGCGTCTGATCAATGACGTCCGGCACTCCTGGCAGCGTCGACTCGCGGCGAGCCTGCGTTCACAATTGCGCGGACTGCTGAGCCTGCGTGGACGTGCCTCACCGCGTACAACGGCGCGATGACGACCCTGTGGCCCCCGGCGATGGAGCCGCGTGCCGAGACGTTGGCAGCCAGCCGCCCGGCTGCCCTGGATGGGCAATCCGGTTCAGGTGTGGACGCGACGCTTTGCATTGCGCTCGTCGTTGAACGCTTTCAACCGGCGCGCGGTGGTCTCGAGCATTGGGCGTGGCAGTTCGCCTGCTGGTTGCGCGACGGCGGTCATAGCGTCCACATCATCACCTTCGCCGTCGATGGCGCGGTCGAGCGCAGCGGCTTCCGCGTGCACCGACTGAGCTCGCCAGCCACGCCGCTCGCTCGCGCCGACGCGGTTGCGCGGTTTCTGACCGGCACACGCTTCGACATCGTTCACGATACCGGCCTTGGCTGGTGCGCCGATGTCTTTCAGCCACACGGTGGCTCTCGCTTTGCCGACTTCGAACAGAGTCAACGAGCCCGCTCGCCGGCCGCGCGCCTCGGCTTCTTGCTGCGCCCGTCGACCCACCGGCGGATGGCCGAATATCGGGAACTGGCCCGCAGGCGCCTCGGGCGTCCGGCACTGGTTCTCGCGTTGTCCGCTCGGGTACGTGACGATCTGCGCCGCCACGATCGTTTGCCGGAGCAGCAGATACG
>JAGRHX010000370.1 GCA_020444775.1 Gammaproteobacteria bacterium | reverse complement strand
TGGGACCGAACGGTGCCGGCAAGTCCACCATATTCAAGATGCTCTGCGGGCTGCTGCCGGCAAGCGCCGGAACGGCCACGGTCGCAGGCCTCGATCTGCGCGTGGCGGCAGCCAAGGCCAGGCAGTCGCTGGGTTACATGGCGCAACGCTTCTCTCTCTACGGCGGGCTCAGTGTGGCCCAGAACCTGGATTTCTTCTCCGGCGTCTATGGATTGCGTGGTCGTGCGCGACGCCGTGAGGTCGAGCGCATGCTGACGATCTTCGCGCTCGAGGACTATGCCCAGGAAGCTGCCGAGAACCTGCCGCTGGGCTACAAGCAGCGGCTGGCGCTGGCTTGTGCCCTGATGCACCAGCCGCAGGTGTTGTTCCTCGATGAGCCTACCTCGGGAGTGGACCCGGTCACCCGCCGTGAGTTCTGGAACCACATCAATGGCATGGTGCGCAAGGGTCTGAGCATCATGGTGAGCACGCATTTCATGGACGAGGCGGAGTACTGCGACCGCATCGCGCTGATCGACCGTGGACGGGTGATTGCAGCGGGCTCGCCCGACGATCTCAAGCAGCAGGCGTCGCGGCTTCGCGGTGGTGCGGCGGATGACGAAGAGATCGATCTGGAAACTGCATTCATCGCCCTGTTGCAGGCCAGCGGGCAGCGGACGGCGGATGACGCCAACAGCACCAACGGCCGCACCAACGGGACACATACCTCCGACAGCGCCAACATCGCCTCGAAGCGGACACACGGCTCGTGAACGGGGCCGAGAGGCAGACGAGTCGGCAGGCTCCGAGCACGACCGGTTCCGGATCACGTCTGCGACGGATGCGCGCCTTGATGGTCAAGGAAAGTGTGCAGATCGTGCGCGATCCGAGCAGCATCCTGATCGCTTTCGTCTTGCCGCTGATACTGCTGATTCTGTTCGGTACCGGCGTCTCGCTGGACGCCAACCGGATCCGCCTGGGTGTGGTGCTCGAGGACACGGGGCCGGATGCGCGCAGCCTGGTCCAGGGCTTTCTCGGCTCGCGCTTCTTCAGCACCCGGGTCAGTCATGAACGGGCCGGTCTCGAACAGGCGTTGGTCGCCGGTGACATCCGCGGCATCCTGATCGTGCCGAGCGACTTCTCCGTGCGACTCAGGCAGATCGGCGTCGAGGTGCCGGTCCAACTCATTACCGACGGCACCCAGCCGAACACTGCGGCTTTCATTCACAGCTATGTGCAGGGTATCTGGCACGCCTGGTTGCAGCAGTACGCGCTCGAGCACGGCGTCCCGGCGCGCTCGCCGATCACAATCGTTCCACGGGTGTGGTTCAACGAGGAGTTGTTGAGCCGGAACTTCCTGGTGCCGGGGTCGGTCGCCATCATCATGACGTTGATCGGCACCTTGCTGACCGCCCTTGTGATTGCTCGCGAGTGGGAGCGCGGCACGATGGAGGCGATGATGGCGACACCCATCGGTCGACTCGAGCTGCTGGTCGGCAAGATCGTCCCCTATTTTCTGCTCGGCATGGGCTCGATGCTGGTCTGCACGCTGGTTGCGACGCAGTTCTTCGGCGTGCCGTTGCGTGGCTCGTTGCTCACGCTGTCCCTGGTCTCAGCAGTGTTCCTGATTCCCGCGCTCGGTCAGGGCTATCTGATCTCGGCCTTGACCCGCAGTCAGTTCGTGGCTTCGCAACTGGCCTTGATGTCGGGTTTCCTGCCGGCCATGCTGCTGTCTGGTTTCGTGTTCGAGATTGGCAGCATGCCGGCGCCGATCCAGGCCCTGACCGTGGTGTTGCCGGCGCGCTATTTCGTCGCCAGCCTGCAGACCATCTTCCTGGCCGGCGATATCTGGCCGCTGCTGTGGCGGTCCATGGGCATGATGGCGGCAATCGGCGCATTGTTGTTTACGATCGCTATCATCGGCACGCGCAAGAGGCTGGACTGATATGTGGTGGCGGGTGCGGGCGCTGGTAATCAAGGAGCTGTTGATGATCCTGCGCGATCCGCGCGGTCGCATGGTGGTCATCGTGCCGCCGTTGATGCAGCTGTTGATCTTCGCTTTTGCCGCGACGCTCGAGGTCAAGAACGTACACGTGGCGGTGTTGGACAGCGACCACGGTCGCTGGTCTCACGAGATCGTGCAACGATTGCAGGGCTCGCCCGTGTTCCAGCGAGTGCTGCAGGTCGACGGCGTGCAGTCGCTGGCGCCCCTAATTGATCGTCAATCGGTGCTGATAGCCATCCATCTGCCGCAGGACTTCTCTGCCGACATCGAGGCCGGACGCGGCGCCAGCCTGCAACTGATCCTCGACGGTCGTCGCTCGAATGCAGCTCAGGTAGTGCAGGGATACGTGAGCCGTATCATCGACGATTTGAATCAGGAGATCGCGCGCGGTGGACAGCCCGATGTCTCGACCGGTGCCCGGCGTGGCGTGCTGCTGCTGCGGAACTGGTTCAATCCGAACCTGCACTATCACTGGTTCACGGTGCCGAGCTTGATCGGCACCATCGGTATGCTGGTCGGCCTGTCGGTCACGGCCCTGTCGGTGGCCCGCGAGCGTGAGCTTGGGACCTTCGATCAGTTGCTGGTCTCGCCGTTGCGTCCGGTGGAGATCGTGATTGGCAAGACCCTGCCTTCGCTACTGATCGGACTGGTGCACGGCCTGGTGTTCCTATTGGTCGCTGTCTGGGTCTTCCGAATCCCGTTCACCGGTTCGTTGACACTGCTGTTTGCGAGCCTTGCCGTCTACCTCGTCGCGGTCATCGGCATCGGTCTGTTCATCTCGTCACTGGCGGCGACCCAGCAGCAGGGATTTCTCGGTGCATTCGTATTCGCGGCACCGGCGATTCTGTTGTCTGGATTCGCGACGCCGGTGCAGAACATGCCAGACTGGCTGCAATGGCTGACTCTTCTGAATCCGCTACGCCACTTCCTGGTCATCGTCAACGGCGTTTTCACCAAGGCCATGCCGGCGCCCACCGTGATCGACAATGCCTGGCCCTTGCTGCTCATCGCCGTGGTGACGATGAGCGTCGCCGGGTGGTTGTTTCGACGGCGAACCGGCTGAGCCGTGCGCGGTAGTGTAGGGGGGGCGGTGACGGGCGCTGGATTCATGACATTCCTGCATGTCTGTGGTGCCGGGCGCGGTGTCTGCGGAGCGCCAGGTCCGGGCACGTGCCGCGGTCCGGAACCGACGCTTGACGAGGTAGTCGTGGACGCGGCCCGAAGCGCTCGGCAGACGACCACCAGGCCCTGCTCGGGGTCATCTTGGATGCCCCTGTCGCAGGGTGGGTGGGGGGCATCGAGGCTTCATCCATGGCTGCTCGAGGGTGTACACTTACGCGTTTCCGTTCCGCGGGTGCCGACGATGCCCGTGTGATCGCCCGTGGGTTCCGAGTCCCCGGCTCATGTCCTCGGCCGTGCCTCGGTCAAGGCCTATCTCGAAGCGGCGGATTCGTAGCTGTGGAGTCCAGGCACCTCGGGCCGGTGCCGATGACCGCGCCTGGCCGCGAAGCAATCGGTCTGTTTGTTGATCGGGAGCGCGTCTGCCCGGCGACGAGGGCCCTGGCGCGGCCACGAACCCTGTTGCCTTCTTCTCTGTTCATCGCCTCACGAACCGAGACAGCAGGCGTCTGCGATATCGTAAAGAGAGTTACATGCGGACTGTCGGAGTTGTAGGCAGGGTCGTTGCCCCCGGGAGCAACGCCCGTGCCTTGCTGGAGACCTGGTCTCTGCTGAAGCGATACCGCGAGCTCATCATCGAGATGATGAGACGCGAGGTCTATACGCAGTACGGCCGACAGGCGCTAGGCGCTTGGTGGATCATCGGTCATCCCTTCTTCCTGATGATGATCTACGTCACCGTCTTCACCCTGGTATTCAGGGTCAGGCTCGACCAATCCGTGGAGATGCCGAGGGATTACCTGACCTATCTGATGTCAGGCCTGATTCCATGGATGACCACCCAACAATGTCTGTCCAGAGGGCCGAGTCTGCTGGTGGGTAATGCCAATCTGGTCAAGCAGGTCGTCTTTCCCATCGGCGTAATCCCGGTTGCGAACGTCTTCCTCAACCTGGCCGTGCTGGTCGTCGGCATCGGCATCCTGTTGCTGTACATGATGTTCGCCGTCGGCGGCTGGCCGTGGACCGTCCTCCTGCTGCCAATCGTCGCGGGCTTGCACATCATGGGTTTGTTGGGTATCGGCTTCGGGCTGGCGGCGCTCGGGGTCTTTGCCCGGGATTTGAAGGACGTCATACAGGTTCTGTGCATTGCCGGCATCTACATGATGCCAATCTTCTACCTGCCGGAGTGGGTGCCGGCGCCGATCAAGCCGCTGCTCTACGTGAATCCCTTCAGCTATATGGGGTGGGTTTATCAGGACGTCCTGTACTACGGGCGGTTCGAACATCCGGCGTCCTGGTTCGTCTTCGTCATCGGTAGCTTCGTCCTGTGCGGCGGTGGCTATCGTCTCTTCAAGCGCCTGTCGCCTCAATTCGGTAACGCACTATGAAAATGGCAGCGCTGGCCGAGCCGGGTGTCGTGTCCGAATCGAATGCGGACCAGGCAGTTGCGGTGGACCCGGCCATACGCGTAACCGGACTGTCCAAGGCCTATCAGCTCTATGCCAGTCCGCGCGACCAGCTCATGGAGATGCTCACGGGCAAGCCACGGCATTCGGTCTATTGGGCGCTGCAGGACATCGATTTCCACATCGCGCGGGGTGAGGTGGTCGGCGTCATCGGTCCCAACGGCGCCGGCAAGACGACGCTCTTCCGCATGATCACCGGCGGCGAGACGCCCGATTCGGGAACGCTCCGGGTCGGTGACACGGTGACCATCGCCTATGTCGATCAGAGCCGCGACAGCCTAGACCCCGAGCAGATCGTCTGGGAAGCCATCTCCGACGGCCGCGACGTCGTCCAGCTCGGCCGCCGCGAAGTCCCGGCGCGCTCCTACGCCTCGAGCTTCAACTTCAAGGGCCCGGACCAGCAGAAGCCGGTCAAGGCGCTGTCCGGTGGCGAGCGCAACCGCCTGCACCTGGCCAAGACCCTCAAGGCCGGTGGCAACCTGCTGCTCCTCGACGA
>JAGRHX010000369.1:2698-4614 GCA_020444775.1 Gammaproteobacteria bacterium | reverse complement strand
ACCGATATCGACCCCCAACCTATGACTCATGTGCTGCTCCTCATTGGGGTCTGGAAATGGGGGGGCTGGAAGTGGGGGGTCTGGCAAAGGGGGCTCTGGCAAAGGCGTCGAGCGTATGCTCGATGGCCGCGTCGTCGATCTCGTGGTGGATCACCAGCCGCAGCCGGGAGCCGAACGGTAGCGCCAGCACACCGTGCTCGGCCAGCTTATCGGCCAGGGCCGTCACCGGGTCGGACGAGTCCTGTCGAGGCAACGGCCGGACCAGCACGATGTTGCTCTGGACCTGGTCCAGGTCGATCTCCAGACCATCGAGTCGTTGCAGCCCCAGTGCCAGTCGCCGTGCGCGAGCGTGGTCTTCACCGAGTCGCTGGACCATGCTCTGCAGGGCCACCAGACCGGCGGCGGCCGGGATACCGGCCGGACGCCAACCGCCGCCGAACATCTGCCGGACCCGCACGGCCTCGGCGACGAACTCGCGATCACCCGCGAGTATCGCCCCCAGCGGGGCGCCCAGCCCCTTGTTCAGGTTGACCGACACGCTGTCGGCCAGCCGCGCGATCGCGTCGGCCGGCACGCCGAGAGCGACCGCGGCGTTGAACAGTCGGGCACCATCCAGATGCACGGCGACGCCGGCGTTGCGCGCGAGACCGGTCAGACTATCCATCTGCTCCAGGCTGAGCAGGCGTCCACCGGAACGCACATGGGTGTTCTCCAGCAGAAGCATCGCGGTGCGCGGCCGCTGTGCGTCGCCGGCGTCCAGGTTGGCGGCCACCGCCTGCGGGTCTAGCGCGCCGAATCGGGCCGGGACGATGCGTGGGAACGCGCCGCTGAGCGCGGCCGCGGCACCCGACTCGGAGGTCACCACGTGGGCCTCGGCCTCGGTCAGGAAGGCCTCACCCGGGCGACAATGGATGTGGATGGCGATCTGGTTCGCCAGCATGCAGGTGGGGCAGAACAACGCATCGGCCTTGCCCAGCAGCCGTGCGGCACAGGCTTCGAGGGCGCTGACCGTGGGGTCTTCACGCGGACCGAAGCCGGGCGCCAGCCGCGCGGCGCGCAGCATCGCCTGGACCATCGCCTCGGTGGGACGGGTGGTGAAATCGGAACGCAGGTCTATGGGCATGTGCCCAAGTACAGCGCAGAGCCTGCGGATCGGTCAATGCGAGGGGCTGCAGTGCCGAGCTCAAGTCCCCGGGTCGAGCAGCGCGCCGACCGCCGCGAGGGTGCCGGGGAGCACGGCGTGCACGCGCGCCAGTGCCTGGTCATCGAGACCGTCCGCGCGCAGGCAGGCCTCTTCGAGTGTCTTCAAGGCAGTGCTGAGAGCGGTCGCTCCGAGCTGAGCGCTCGCCGACTTCAATCGATGCGCGGCCTTGCGCAGTCCGTCGATGTCAGCAGCCTGCCAGCACCCATCGAGCTCTTCGATGATCGGTGGGGTGCTGCGCAAGAACGCTTCTACGATGCGTTTCAATGGGTCCGGCCGGCCGGGTCGCCGGAGCTGCATGATGACCGCCAGGGCAGCGGGATCGAGCTTCTCGTGATGGTCATCCGTGCTCGTGGAGTACAGGGGTTCTGCGTGATGGGCTTCAGGGTGATGGGCTTCAGCGTGATGGGCTTCAGGGCGATTCATCGAATCCATGACTCGGGTTGAGACTCGGGATGGCGAACAGGATGTGCATGGCGGCAGGCAAGCCTTGCGTCTGCGCGCGGCTGCCTGTGCAGACCTCGAACGGCGCCTTCCTGGTCGTATCGACAGCATCGGACACAGAGTTTAGCGTGCGCTCGTGGCGTGGACGAACAGCGCGCTAATGCGGGACCGAAAGCTGCCGATAGCCAAACAGGTATGTTGACTGACGGGTTGACAGGCCGACCGGCTCCGCCCGCTGATGCGCCCGGGCTGCGCGCACCCCAGTCTGTGG
>JAGRHX010000369.1:0-2673 GCA_020444775.1 Gammaproteobacteria bacterium | reverse complement strand
GGCTCGCTGCCACGGGCCCCACAGAGGAATCCAGTGATTTCCCCAGGGAGCGCCCCAGCGCGGTTCGATGCCGCTACACCGTCCGCGGGCGCATTGCCGGTGGCGTGACCTCTGGCCCCCGAACGGTTGGAACCACACGGCAGTGAGCCATAGCCTCAACGCTCAGGAATTGCATCTCGCGCGCACCCAGAAGCTGGCGATGGCGACAGTCGCCCTGGCCGGCCTCGTGCTGGCGCTGGTGGTCTCCGGGTTGGTCTATCAGGCCGAGTCACGTCATCTGGAGCGTGCCAGTCGGCTTGCGCTCAGGTTCGAGGCCACCGCGCTGGATGCCGAGTTGATGCGCCTGAGCACCGTGACCGAGCGGATTGCCAACGATGGCCCGGCGACCCGGGCGCTGATGAAGCTTGGTCTCGGACTGCTCGGTCGCGTCGAGACGCGGGCCTTGAACCGCGCCGTGCTCGAGCATGCACTGGCCGCGAACCCGGAAGCGCTCGGCATCACCCGCTTGATGGACGATGGCACGCCTCTGGTGGAGCTTGGCGAGCCGGTGCCCGAGTCCATGGTGGCGCGTCTCATCGACGAGCTGGAGGAGCAGGGAACGGTCTCGAAGAGCGGTCCCTGGGCGCTGGCGGAGCGTGACCGCATCGTCCTCTGCACGCCCATTCGTGCGTCTGGTGGCGCGCTGTTGGGGGTCGATCTGGTGATCTTCGATGCCAGCGGCCTGCACGGCATCGTCAATGCCTTCCACGCCATGCACCAGGGCACGGTCGCCAACATGGTGATTCGCAATACCGCCGACGGGCCGGAGTTCGGCTTTGGCGCCAGCGGTTCCATGGACTGGCTGCACCGTCCGGAGGTAATCGCGGCCATTCACGACGCCAGGGCCAAGCAACCGATCGGGCGCGTGCAGCCCTCTTCGGTCGGTGGCGGGCATGTGTTGTTCAGGACGCTTCTACCCAGGTTCGATCTGGAGCTCGTGCATCTGGCCGAGGTTGGTGGCTTCTATCGTGCCGCCAGTCGCTACGCGGCGTGGACGGCGGGTTTCACGCTGACCCTCGGCGTCCTCACGTTGCTGGTCATCCGCAGACTGCTGCGTCCGGTGTTGCGCCGAATCGGCGAGCAGACCGACGAGCTGCATGGCTTGCTCGAGCAACGCGAGCAACTGCTCGACAGCGTGCGCACGAGCGAGGAGCGTTTCGATCTCGCCATGCGCGCCGCCAACGACGGCTTGTGGGACTGGGAGTTCAAGACTGGCAAGGTCTACTACTCACCGCGCTGGATGAGCATGCTCGGTTATGCCGAGAACGAGCTGCCGGCGCATCTGGACACCTGGTCGTCCTTGATCACACCCGAGGACGGCGAGCGCACGTTGACGGTCATCCGCGAAGCCATGCACGACGGCACCGACGCTTTCGGTATCGATTTCCGGATGCGTCACAAGGACGGTCACTGGGTGGACATCCTGTCGCGGGGGATGGTCTTGCGCGATGCCGAGGGCGAGCCGGTCCGCGTGGTCGGCACGCACGTCGACATCAGTCAGCGGGTCTCGACCCGCAAGGCCCTGGAGGCGAGCGAGAAGCGGCTGCGTGCTGAACGCGACTTCGTCAACGCCGTGGTCGAGGCGACCGGCACCGTGATCGTGGTCACGGACCCCGAGGGCAACATCATCCGCTTCAACAAGACCGCGGAGCGGGTCAGTGGTTACAGCTTCGAGGAGCTGTGTGGGCGACCGCTGTGGAGCTCGTTGCTGCTGCCCGACGAGGCGCGACGGGTCCAGGAAGGCTTCAGGCGAATTCTCACCGAAGGTGTGCCCGATCGGTACGAGAATCGCTGGAAGCTGAAGGACGGTTCGACGCGACTGTTCGACTGGTACAACTCGGTGGTGCGTACCGAATCCGGAGAGATCTCGTTCGTGGTCTCACAAGGCTATGACGTCACCGAGATGCGTGCCGCGCAGCAGGCGCTTGCCGATCACAAGCAGGAGCTGGAGTGGCTGGTTGCCGTGCGCACCGCCGAGCTCGCGCGAATCACCGACTACAACCGCATGCTGTTCCAGACCTCGCCCATCGGTCTTGCGCTGCGTGAGTGGGATACGCTGGCACTGGTCGATGCCAATCCGGCCTATCTGCAGATCATCGGCTACGATGAGGCGGAGGCCCGGGCGCTGGACTACTCCATGCTGAATCCGCCTGAGTCCAGGCCTGTGGACGACCAGACCATGGCGATCCTCAGCGAGCAGGGACGACTCTCGGCCTACGAGCGTGAGTATGTGCACAAGCAGGGCCATCGGGTGGCCGTGCAGCTGACCAGCTCACTGGTGGAGCAGGACGGTAACAGGTTCATCCTGTCCTCGGTCGAGGATATTTCGATTCGAAAGCACATGGAGCACGCGCTGCGTGAGAGCCGTGCCAATCTGGCCCGTGCCCAGGCCATCGCCCGGGTCGGCAGCTGGCGACTGGACCACCATACCAAGGTCATGGATTGCTCCGACGAGTGTTATCGGATACTCGGGATCGAGCTCGGCGTGCCGCTGTCCCTGGACGACTACTGGTCACGTGTGCATGGCGATGACGTCGACAAGGTCAAGGACGGTCTGCGTGCTGCTCGCGGCGGCGATGGCATGCTGGACGTGACGCATCGGATGCTCATCTGCGGCGAGCTCAAGTGGGTGCG
>JAGRHX010000368.1 GCA_020444775.1 Gammaproteobacteria bacterium | reverse complement strand
CGCCTGTTGCGCGAAGTGGCCAAGAAGCTTCCGGGACAGGCGTCCCTCGATCACCGGATTGCCGAGCGCAGGAGTGCGATCATCGACGCACGCGTTGGGCGATTCCGCAGCGAGCAGCAACTCGCCGAGGCCGGTACTGGCACGCCAGCGGCCAATCGATTCCTGGCCATGCATGATGTAGCCGAGTCGTCCGAAACCGTTGCCGCGACCGAGGTCCTGCTCAGTCAACGCCGCGATGCACTGACCGATCTGCGCGCGATCCAGGGCCGGCAGGTCGAGGCGCTCGACGAACTCAACCAGCTCGAGGCGGAACTCCAGCAGCGCAGCAGCCAGTTGCGCTCGATGCTCGATCAGCGCCTGTTGTGGCTGCCGAGTTCGACACCGATTGGCAAGGCCTCGGCCCAGCAGATCGCCGCGGGCTTCGGCAAGCTCGTGGCTGCCGGGAATCTCGCCACCCTATGGCCCGCCGTCGGCGAGTCGTGGTCGAGCCGGCCGATTCGGCTGATCGTGCTGGTCACGGTGGTTTTTGCTCTTCTGGTCATGCGCAAGCGCCTGCTCGGTCGTCTTGCATCGCTGGCGCAGCCGGTCGGAACGCGATCGGACCGGTTCGGGCTGACCATCGGCGCATTGCTGGTCACGATCCTGCTCGCGATCCCGGTCCCGCTCGCATTCGCCACCATCGGCCTGCTGCTCGTCCAGCCGTTCAGTCCGAACTCGTATGCCAGTGCGGTGGGCGCTGGACTGAACAATGTCGGTATCGTGCTGTTCATCCTGGGCCTGTTTCGCAACATGTGCAGACGGCATGGCCTTTTTGTCGCCCATTTCCAATGGGACGCGCGATCCGTGCGGCGCCTTGGCAAGGCCTTGTGGGTGGTCAGCCTGGCGCTCGTTCCCGCGGTCTGGCTGAGTGGCGTGGCGCGCACCAGCGGCGATCCCGTGCTCAACGACGGCCTCGGGCGCCTCGGCGTCCTGATCATCTCGCTGGCGCTGGCGGTGTTTACCCATCGCGTGTTCCGCCCCAACGGTGGCGCCATGACCGGCAGCCTCGCGCGGAACGGATTGCTCTGGCGGACCCGGCATTTCTGGTACTGGGCCCTGATCGCGACGCCCCTGATCCTGGCGGCCATCGCCATGGCCGGCTACGCGGTAAGCGCCGGCGAACTGCAGGCCCGCATGATCACCTCGGGCTGGGTCCTGCTCGCCATCATCATCGCTTTCCAGATCGCCATGCGCGGCGTCGTGGTGGCGGGTCGCCAGGCTGCCTGGCGGCAGGCTGAATCGCGCCGACTCAAACAGCGAGAAGAAGCATTGGTCGATGCCGCCGCGGACACCGGCGGTGAAGGTGCGCCGGTGCTGCCGGACGATCCCGATATCGATGTGGTCACGGTCAGCCAGCAGACGCGAGGTCTGTTGCGGGCGGCCGGCGCCGTGCTGCTCGTCCTGCTGCTGTGGGGAACCTGGAGCGGCCTGATTCCGGCCCTTGGCATCTTCAACGACATCGTGCTCTGGTCGAGCGTGACCACGACCGCGTCCGGCCAGGTGGTCGGTGCGATCACGCTGGGTCATGTGTTGCTCAGCGTCGTCCTGCTCGGGCTCACGTTCTTCGCCGCGCGCAATTTGCCTGGTTTCCTCGAGGTGGTCGTGCTGCATCGCTTCGATATCGATGCCGGCACGCGATACGCCTATGTCACGATCACGCGCTACGGCATCCTCGCGATCGGCCTCGTGTTCGCCTTCAGCCACATCGGCGCGGACTGGTCCAAGCTGCAGTGGATCATCGCCGCGCTCGGCGTCGGCCTGGGTTTCGGCCT
>JAGRHX010000367.1 GCA_020444775.1 Gammaproteobacteria bacterium | reverse complement strand
CTTGACGATCTTGTACGGCACCATGCTGATGTCGCGCTGCACGACGTTGTCTTCGAAGCGCCGGCCGATCAATCGCTTGACCGCGTACAGGGTGTTCTGCGGGTTGGTCACCGCCTGACGCTTGGCCGACTGACCGACCAGCACCTCGTCATCCTTCGCGAACGCGACGATCGACGGCGTCGTCCGATCGCCTTCGCTGTTCTCGATGACCCGGGGGTTGCCCCCTTCCATGACCGCCACGCACGAGTTCGTGGTGCCGAGGTCGATACCGATGATCTTGCCCATTTTCGAAAGTTCTCCCGAATGCAGCCCGCGTGGTACGCCGGCCTTGAAGAATTACGCCCCGAAGCTTTGCCGTGCCGAAGTCGCGGAGCCGATGATGGCTGTGATATTGGGATGCGCCGGCCCAGTTCAAGCGTCTCGACCGGGCCTCTCGGGCATCTGCCCACCGCGCATCCAGCTATTCACGGCAGGCCGCCTCCACGGCCGTGCCGGCGTGCGACCTATCTGGCGACCACCACCAGCGCCGGCCGGATCAGGCGCTCGTGCAGGGTGTAGCCCTTCTGGATCACGGAAATGACGGTACCGGACTCGGTACCACTGTCGGCATCCTGCATCGATATGGCCTGATGCAGGTCCGGGTCGAACGCCTGGCCCATGGGGTCGACCTCGACGACACCCTGCTTCTCGACCACGCCGTTGAGCATCTTCAGGGTCAGCTCACTACCCTCGCGCAGACTGTTGACGTCCACGCCCTCCGCAGCGGCAGCGGCCAGGCCCATCTCCAGACTGTCCTTGACCGGTAACAGCTCCTGGAGGAACCGCTCGAGCGCGAAGCGACGTGCGTTCTCGATTTCACGGTCGGCGCGTTTGCGATAGTTGTCGAGCTCGGCGCTGGCCCGCAAGGCTTTGTCCAGGCTGGCGGCCGCCTCGCCGCGGGCCGCGTCCAGGGCCATCTGCAGTGATTCCACGGTTGCCTCCGGCTGCTCGGCCGACGCCTCGGTCGACTCCGCCTCGTTGCAGCCCGACCGCTCGTCCAGGCTGGCGTCGACCACGGTAGCGGCTTCGTCGGCGCCGCTCTCGGGGACGCTTCTACCCTCGGTGTGTTGCTGACTCATCGTTGATTCTGGGTCGTTACTGGCTCATTGGGATCCGACCGCGGACGCCTGTGTGCTCGGGCAGCGCGCGTACGCGCTGCGTGCCGTGGCCGTGCGATGGCGGTGCGTCCGATTCGCGGGTCAGCGCTGCGTGACGGCGTCGCTCACACTGCTCGCGCTTCAATGCAGTGACGTTCGTGCGCCGCTGGGGATCGAGGCGATACAAGACGTGAACGATGCTGCCCACGAGGCCCATGCCACGGGTGAACACCGCGTTCGAGGGGCATGTGGGGATGTCTACTGGCGATTCAAGGCGGCACCGAGCAACTTCGCCGTGACATCGACGATGGGGATGACGCGGTCATAGGCCATGCGGGTCGGCCCGATGACACCGAGCACGCCAATGATGCGCTGCTCGCTGTCGCGATAGGGCGAGACCAC
>JAGRHX010000032.1 GCA_020444775.1 Gammaproteobacteria bacterium | reverse complement strand
ATCCATACGCATGGTTGTTCTTCGTGCCCTTCATCCTCATCACCAGCTTCGCGGTGCTCAACCTGTTCATCGCGATCATCGTCAATTCGTTGCAGGAGGTCTCGAGCGCAACGCCGGATGGCGATGAGACCGCGGCGCCTCCGCTAGCGCGAGCAACGGCCTCGCCGAGCGACGATTCGAGGGGCGATGAGCTCGCCGATGCGCCGGTCGAGGTCGTGCACACCGAGGCCGACCTGGCCCGCCTGCGCCAGCAGCTGGCCGAGGAGCTGAGCATCCTGCGTGAGGAGATCCGTGCGATTCGCGGCTCGACTGCGGCGCCGGAGACCGCCATCGGCGGCGGTCTGGAGCCCTCGAAGCAGCCGACACCGGCCGCGCGCGGCGACTGAACCGGGCGGTGACAGGGCTCGGGCGGTGAGCCGGAGCGGGATCCGATCTAGAATCCCGACTCCACCTCGCTAGCGGGCACGGGCAGGAGCATGGATTCGTCAGACCTTGAATCGCCTATCTGGCCGGCACAGCTCGACCATTTGCGTCTGGACTCGGACCGACCCGAGGCTCTGTCACGCTTCTATGCCGATGCGTTGGGTCTGGACGTGCTACCGCTCGACGACGGCAGCCGTCTGTTGCAGGGGCCCGGTCGGCGTCTGGTGATCGGGGCGGGGCAAGCCAATGCGCGCCCCTACCATGCCTGGCGCGTGCAGAGCCGCGAGCAGCTGGAAGCGATACGCGAGTTCCTCAGTGCCCGCAGACTGCGTCTGGAGACCGCGCCACGAACGCTGTTCGCTGACGGCGCGGTGGCGGTTCGCGACCCCGACGGCTGGCTCAACGTGTTCGGTCTGCCCGATGCCGCGGTCCCGACCCCGGTGGCGCGTAACGCCAGTGGCGCAAGGTCTCTGCCGGCCCGGCTGCAGCACGTCGTGGTGGCGTCTGACAATCTGCCGGAGATGGTCGAGTTCTACGAGCGCCGCCTGGGCTTCGTGCCATCGGACTACGTCAGCGTGAATCCGGACGACCCGGCGACTCGCAAGGTGGCTTTCTACCGCACCGATCCCGAGCACCACAGCTTCGCCGTGTTCGCCGCGTCCAGCGTCCGTCCGGACCACCACGCCTACGAGACCAGCTGCTGGAACGACATACGCGACTGGGCCGACCATCTGGCCAATCTGGACATTCCGATCTGGTGGGGACCGGGCCGCCATGGCGCGGGCAACAACCTGTTCTTCATGATCAAGGATCCGCACGGCCATCCCATCGAATTCTCCGCGGAGCTCGAGGTCTTGCCTCGATATCTGCCGCCCAGGCGCTGGGCCAGTGATGGCCGGGCGGTCAATCTGTGGGGCTCGGCCTGGGATCGCGACTGAGCCGGCAGCCGGCCGGCCGGCGGTCATCGAGCCGGCGAGCCGCCAGCCGGATGCGCGCGCCGATCCGCCTGTTGCTGGTCCTGGCCTTGCTGCAGGCGCTGCCCGGCGCCAGGCCCTTGGCGCTCACGCCGCTCGCGCCACGATTCGAGATCGATGCCCGCCTCGGATTTGGTGACACCATCGTGGCCGGTCACTGGATGCCGCTACAGGTGAGCGTGCTCAATCACGGTGCCCATCACGAAGCGCTGCTCGAGGTTCGGATACCGCGTGAGACCGCCCTGCACGGCGCGTTGCGGGGTATCCGGGGCCATACCGTCTACAGCCGGGTGGTGAGCCTGCCGGCCGCGACCTTGAAACGCTTCGAGTTCACGGTGCCGGTCGCCGGCATCGTTGCGCCGGTGGTCATCCGTCTGCTCGATCGTGACGGTCTGAGCACGCTATCCACGACCTTCATCGCGCCACGTGACTTGCGTCAGGCCGAGCGCGTGCTGCTGGTCGCGGGCGCGGATGCGGATCTGGATTACCTCAACGATCAGCAGCGCGCGCTGCAGGTGCAGTATGTCCACCCAGAGCGACTGCCACGCCACTGGCGTGCCTACGAGAGCGTCCAGGGCCTGGTGCTGCATGGCGTCTCGATGGATGTGCTCGACCCTGATCAGTATCAGGCCCTGTATCGCTGGCTGGCCCAGGGTGGTCTGCTGGTGGTGGCCGCCGACCCGAATTACGGGCTGCTGCGCAGCCGACGCCTGGCCGGGTGGCTGCCGGCGCTGCCCGAGGGCACCGTGCGTATCGCCGACGCCGCGGCCCTGCGCCCCGCGTTCGGCGCAGCCCTGCCGGACGCGCCGGCGTTCGTGATTCACCGGCTACCCGCGCTAATCAGTGGTCGTGTGCTGCTGCGCGGGGCCGGCCACACGCTGGTCAGCGAGCGTCGCCTGGGTCTTGGAAGGGTGCTCTATTTGAGCTTCGACATCGGTGCGCGTCCGTTCGCCGGCTGGCCCGGTCTGCGTGAACGCTGGGTGGAGTGGTTGCAACAGCCGATCGACGCGTCGTCTTCGTCGGCTGACGATGGCACCGCGATGCAGTCGTTGTTGGATGGCGCCTGGCGTGGCTTTCCCGGTCACATCGGTCTGTTGCTCTTCGCCACGGTCTATGTCGTCGCGTTGCTGACCCTTTCGTATCTGACCATCGGCGGCAGCCGGCGGGGCGGATCCGGTCGCTGGCGCCGTGGCCGGCCCGCGCCCGCTGCGACGCCGAGACGGCTGTGGGCCTCGGCACCGCTGATCGCACCGCTGCTGCTGGTCCTGGGATTCAGCGTAGCCGCGCATCTGCTGTTCGGCCGCTGGCTGTTCCAGCCCGGAGCGGGGCTGATGCAGCTGAGCACCGTGCGGCTGCTCGGCGATCTGCCCCTGGCAAGGATTCATCACGAGCTGGGTCTTTACTGGACCCGGCGGCCGCCCGCCGCCTTACAGCTGCGGGTCAGCTCGCCAGCCTATGAGCTCGGCCGGGCGCCACTGGCGACGACCGCGCACGCGGTGACCGTGCGGCAGCCGTCGGTCACCGGCTTGCGGGTGGAGCTGGGGCCGCCGGCGCGACTCTCGGGAATCGATCAGCGCCCCTATGATCTGTTGCTTGCGGATGCCCTGGAGGTCCGGCCCTACGAGCGCCCGGCCGCGCTGACGGCGCGCGCCGAAGGTGTGCACGTGCTTCTCGACGAGGTGAGCGGGGCGCGTCTGGGACCTGCGGTGCTGGCCTTCAGGGGGACCCTGTACCGGTTGCCGACAAGCATTGATGGCGGCGAAGTCGAGCGGCCACTGTCCGGCTTGCCGGTGCTCACGCGGCTGTCCTCGCCGGCGCAGGCCACCGCTGATCTCGCCCGACACTACGTCGAGCTGTTGCCGGTCTACCAACGCAATGCCGCTCGCCAGCTCATCGAGACGACCCTGCGCGGCGACCGCTTCGAGCAGACCCTGTTCGCGCCGGCCGCGGACCGGGCGTTGCTGCTGGCCAGCACCGATCTGCCGCTGTTCGCCGCGGATCCGGATTCGGCGGTTGCCACCCCGGGAAAGCGTCTGCAGGCTCGGATCACTCTCGTGTTCGACTGGCTGGCCTTGCCGTCGGACCTGGCCGCCGGTGGTGTCAGCGATGATACGTTGCAATCCGATACTGACTGAGTCGCTGAGCGCGCTGGCGGTCGACTCGCCCGGCTGGCCGGCCCGGCTACGTCAGCTGACGCTGCAGGCCCTGGTGCTGGTGTTGTTCTGGCCCAAGCACGGGCTGATGCAGCTGGTGGCGCGCGGCGAGGAGCCGCGGACCTTGTTGGCCCTGGTGATCACCCTGGGTCTGGGTCTTTGTTACCTCGCGATCCGCGACGGCACCGAGGAGCTGCTGGGTGAGCGGCAGGTGTCGCTGCGAGAATGGGCGCTGGCCACGCCCTTGTCCGTACCGCGCATCGTTTCCGGATATGTGCAGGCCCAGCTGTTGCAGTCCCTGCATGCCGTGGCGTTGTGCGCGCCGCTGCTGGTCGTCGCCCATGTCGTGTCGGCCAGCTACTGGTCGGCTGTGGTCTGGTGCCTGCTCGCGGCGATGCTGCAGGCACTGCTGTACCGTCTGCTGGCGGCGAGCCTGCATCTGGGACTGGGTCACCGGGCGGAGCTGGTGTTCTATTCGAGTCGCGCCGTGCTGGTGCTCGGTCAGGCGCTGACCCTGGCCTGTGCCTGCTCGCTCAGCCATCCGCTGCTGGCTCATGCCCTGCTGGGCGGCGACGATGCGTCGCTCGTGGCCAGCGTGCCCGGCCTCTTCCTTCTGGTGTATGGTTCGAGCGTAATGCTGATGTGCCTGGTCGTCGGTCTGCAGCTCAGACCCTATCGGAGTCGCGCCGACGGGGCCGACGTGCAACCGCCCCATCGATGAGCGCCTCGACATGAGTACGGACGGTCTGCCTGCCATGGGCCGGTCTGCGCCCGCCGGCGCGGGTGGACCCGCACCCCCTTCCGGCCCGAAATCTGGCCCGAATCCCAGCCCGAATGCCGGCCCACTCGTCGGCATGGGTATCGGTCATGCGGCCGTTCCGGCCGCCCAGCTGCTCCAACGGTGCTTGCAGGCGTTGTACAGGGCGCGCATGCGACAGCTGCTCGTCGAGCGGCTGAGCGGCGCGTTGCTGATCGCGCTCGCGATCGACTGCCTGTTGCTGGCGGCGACCCGCCTCAGCGGCTTGGCCTGGTCGGCGTGGCAGCTGACCGCGGTGAGTCTCGTGCTCGCCGCGCTGGTGGCGGTGCTCAGCTGTGTGTTCAGGCATCCTTCGAGGTTGCAGGTCGCGATCCAGGCCGATCTGAAACTGGGCCTGGCACAACGTCTGAGCACCGCGGTCGAGTTCGCGAGCGCCGGTGTCGATCGGCTGGACGGCGCCCACCCGTCTCGACACGAGGTGCTCGAAGCGGCGCGCCAACACAGCGCCACTGAGGACGCTGACGCGCAAGGCTCGTCGGCCAGTGAGCGTCTTGCCCTACAGGTGGCACCTTATCTTCGACGGCTGCGGGCCGAACGGGTGTTCGCCTTGCATCTGGACAATCGTCTGCGGCTGATCCCGGTGCTCGCCCTGCTGCTGGCGCTGATCGCGGTGCTGGACCCGAACACGGATTCGATCGTCGGACCCTCGAGCGAGGACCGGCTGGTGACCCGCGCCGCCGAGACCCTGCTCGAGGGCGCGCTGGAGCTGCGCACACAGACCCGGGGCTCGGACATGGCCCACGCCGCCGCCGCGGCCAGCGACATGCAGACTATCGGCGAGCGGCTGCGCAACGAGGGGCTCAG
>JAGRHX010000366.1 GCA_020444775.1 Gammaproteobacteria bacterium | reverse complement strand
AAGACCACCACCTTGATGATGCTGGCCGGTTTCGAGGCGCCCACGGCCGGGCGCATCCTGCTCGATGGCCGCTCGCTGGAGCGGGTGCCGGCGCACAAGCGCAACATGGGCATGGTCTTCCAGAACTACGCGTTGTTTCCGCACATGACGGTGGCGGAGAACCTCGCCTATCCGTTGCGTCGACGTGGCGCCGCGCGTGCCCGGATTGACAGCCAGCTACGCCGGGCGGTGGAGATGGTCGAGCTTGTGGGGCTGGAGGATCGCTATCCGGCGCAGCTCTCCGGCGGACAACAGCAGCGGGTGGCGCTGGCCCGCTCACTGATCTTCGAGCCCGCCCTGGTGCTGATGGACGAGCCGCTGGGGGCGCTGGACAAGAATCTGCGCGAGCAGATGCAGCTCGAGATCAAGCACCTGCACGATCGCCTGGGAATGACGGTGGTGTACGTGACACACGATCAGGGCGAGGCCCTGACCATGTCCGACAGGGTCGCCGTCTTCCATCTTGGCGTGGTCCAGCAGATCGATACCCCGCAGCGGATCTACGAGCAGCCCCAGAACAGCTTCGTCGCCGGCTTCATCGGCGAGAACAACACGCTGCAGGCGATTCTGGAGGAGTGCCGAGGCCCAATGTGCAGGGTTCGTCTGCGCGGTGGCGACTCCATACTGGCCCGGGCATGCGAGGGCGTCGATACGCTGCGTCCGGGCGCCGAGCTGCTGGTCTCGGTGCGACCCGAACGTATTCGGGCCGGCTCGTCCGCGGCGTCAGGCGGCGGCGAGACCGAGGCGCAGACCAACAGTGTGCAGGCGACCATCGTCGAAACCATCTACTTCGGCGACCATCTGCGTTTGCACGCCGAGTTGCACGGAGAGTCGCTGACCGTGAAGCTGCCTTTGGCTGAGATGGGGGGGCTGGAGCCGGGCCGGCAGGTTCGGCTGGACTGGTCGGCGCAACACGGTCTCGCGCTGCTGTCGCCGCGAGCCGCGGCGGCAGACGCCATGACCGGAGAAGGCTGATCCATGCGTGACTCGGGGCGGGGCCCGGCGCGTTCGAACGAACGAGTGGAGAACGGATGAGAACGACGGCGCTCACCCGCAAGCTGCATGGCGCGGAGCGGCGCAAGCGGCTCACGGCGCTGCTGTTGCTGGCGCCCGCGCTGCTGCTGATGACCTTCGCATTCGTGGTGCCGATCGGTGCCTTGTTGACCAATGCAGTGCACGCCCCCGAGTTCGTGCAGACCGCGCCCCGGCTGGCCGCGGCCTTGCGTGACTGGGATGGCGAGGACCTGCCGCCGGAGTCGGTATTTGCCTTGCTGGTCGAGGAATTCGGCGTCGCCTATGCGGACAAGAGCCTGGCCCGCGCCAGCACACGCCTGAACTATGCGATGCCGGGCCTGCGCAGTCTGGCGATGAAGACCGGGCGGCGCGCGGAGCGTTTGCGGCCACCGTACCGCGACGCCCTGGTGGCGGGCTTGCCGCGCTGGGGCGAGCTCGCCACCTGGCGTGCGCTGAAGTCCGCGAGCTCGCCCTACACCGAACATTTCCTGTTGCAGGCTCTGGACCTGGAGCGCACCGAAGCCGGTGCCATCGCCCGAGTGGACGCCCAGCAGCAGGTCTACCTGAACCGACTCGCCGTGACCTTCTGGATCAGTTTGGTAGTGACCGCGTGCTGCGCGCTGATCGGCTACCCCATGGCCTATGTGGTCGCCAGCGCCGGCGCCCGGCGTGGCCGACTGTTGTTGCTGCTGGTGCTGCTGCCGTTCTGGACCTCGCTGCTGGTCCGCAC
>JAGRHX010000365.1 GCA_020444775.1 Gammaproteobacteria bacterium | reverse complement strand
ACCGCCAACGCCTTTGCCGAGGATCGTGCCGCCTGCCTCGATGCGGGCATGAACGACTACGTGCTCAAGCCGGTCGATCCGGAACAGCTCTATGCCGCCCTGCTACGCTGGCTGCCGGCATCCGAAACGGCGCCAGCGCGCGACGCTCACGGGGTCGAGCCCACGCAGTCCGGTCTCGATCCGAAACGCCTGTCCGAGCTGCGGCTCATCGATGGACTGGACCCCCTCGCCGGACTGCGTTTCTGCGGTGGTCGCAAGTCCAGCTATATCCGCAGCCTGCGCCGCTTCGCGCAACGTCATCGCGATGGGCTGCCCGAGCTCGGCGCGCTGGTCACCGCCGCGGAGTTCGAGCGCGCATCCTGGCTCGCGCACTCGATCAAGGGCGAGAGCGGCGTGATTGGCGCAACCCGGGTGCAGGCCCTGGCGACCGCGTTCGAACAGGCGCTCGACGAGGCCGTGCAAAATGCCGCGCGGGAAGCCGCCACCGCCGTGCAGGATGCGCTGGTCGGCCTGTGCGCGGCGATCGACCGGCATCTGCCCCGGGAAACGTCCGGAGATGGCATCGATCCTGGCGATGGCCCTGCCCTAGCCGCGCTGCTCGACGAGTTGGAAATGCAGCTGGAGCTCGGCGACTTCGCCGTGATCGCAAGCTACCGCCGCGGCGCGCCCCGATTGCGCGTGCTGCTCGCCGGGCAAGCCGAGACCTTCGAGCAGCACCTGGAGGCTTTCGACTTCCCGGCCGCCCTGCAGATCCTGCGTGAGACACGCGCGGCCGCCAATAACAAGCGATGAGGGCACCCGTTCCGGGTCCGGGTCCGGCCTCTATACTGTCGGGCCCGTTCGCAAGCGCCGTAGACCGACCATGCCCGATCCAGATGGCCTTACGTCCGGCCCCACCACGACCCGCAGCACGAGTCGTGCAGGACCGGCCCTGCACGAGCGCGTCTACGCGTTGCTCGACGATGACGAGGTGCGGGTCTGCAAGGACATTGCTGAATCTGCCTGCAACGAGCAACCGCGCAACTTCCTCGCCCACGTCGGCTCACTGGCGCTGACCAAGACCGCCGACAGTCTCATCAACCCCAAGCTGACGCTGGCCTGGCTGCTGACCAGCGTCGGCGCGCCGGCCTTCATGATCGCACTGTTGGTGCCGGTGAGGGAAGCACTCTCATTGCTGCCCCAGCTGATGGTCGCCGCCTGGCTACGCCGTCGTCCGGTGCGCAAATGGGCATGGGTGGCCGGCAGCATGGTCCAGGCGCTATGCGTGATCGGCATGGTGCCCATCGCCCTGCTCGCCCGCGGTGCGGCCGCCGGCTGGGGCGTGCTCGGTCTGCTGGCGCTGTTCAGCCTGGCCCGCGGGGTCTGCTCGATCGCCGCCAAGGACGTGCTCGGCAAGACGGTTTCCAAGACCCGGCGTGGCACCGCCACCGGCTACGGCTCGAGCATCGCTGGCATCTGTGCCGCAAGCTTGGCGCTGGTCATCATGGGCACTGGCGACAGCGCTGGCGACCAGGCGCGCGACGGGCTGTTCTTCGCGGTGTTGCTTGGCCTCGCGGGTGCCTTGTGGTTGGCGGGCGCGGGTATCTACGCGCTCGTCCACGAGAGCCCGGGCGCGACCGCCGGCGGCGCCGACGCGCTGGCCGAGACCCGTCGCAACCTGGCGCTGCTGAGGCGCGACCCGGCCTTGCGGGATTTCCTCATCACCCGTGGCCTGCTGGTTGCCTCGGCCTTCATGACCCCGTACGTGGTGGTCGCCGCGCGCCAGCAGGGCTCCGGCTCGAGCGCGGATCTGGGTCTGATGCTGCTGGCCGCGGGTCTTGCCGGCGCGATCAGCGCCTCCTTCTGGGGTCGCTTCTCAGACCGATCCAGCCGCCTGACCATGGTCTTCGCGGCCTTGCTGGCAAGTCTGGTCGGGCTGTTCGCGGCGCTGGTGACATGGGGCGCAATCGCGCCCAGCCGATGGTTGTTCGCCGCCATCGTGCTGCTGCTGGCGATGGCTCACGAGGGTATCAGGCTCGGCCGCAAGACCCATCTGGTGGACATGGCGGGCGCCGACAATCGCGCCAGCTACGTGGCGCTGAGCAACACCCTGATCGGCGTCGTGCTGCTGGCCGCGGGCGGCCTGACCGCACTGCTGGCGGGGCTCGGCAACGCCCTGACCATCGTCGTGCTGAGCCTTTGCACCCTGCTCGGCATGTTCTGGGCACTGCGTCTGGACGAGGTGCAGCGCGAGTCGGCCGGATCCACTTCGTCCGGATCCACTTCGGCCGGATCCGCTTCGGATTGACCCCGGACGCGGTCCGGACTCAGGATGGCGCCGCCCCCGTCACGCCGGGTTGCGGCTCGACCACACGCAGGTCCACCCAGATCGGATGATGGTCCGACGGATGGACCCCGTCATAACGTCGGTTCAGCACCCCGGTGGGTCCGACCTGCTCGAGGCCGCGGCTGTACAGGACGTGGTCTATGGCAGGCATCAGCGCCAGTCCCAGGTTGAAGTGATAGGTGCTGCCGGCCGGCGGTGCCAGCGTCAAAGGCAGCCGCGCCAGCACCTGCACGGTGTCGAACCAGGACCAGGCGTTCAGATCACCGACCACGACCACCCGCCGTCCGGCCTTCAGTATCGGCTCGACGCGTGCCGCGACCAGCCGCGCGGACCGGATACGATTCTCGCTGCTGGCATGATCGAAGTGCACATTGAAGACGACCAGGCGGACGCCGGAACGCAGGTCTTCGAACTCGACCTGCGAACAAAAGGCCGGATAGCCGCCATCGAAGGTCCGCGAGTAGATCCGCTCCGGCTGCTCGGAGAAGAAGAAGAAGCCCTGCGCCAGCGGCCGCAGCCTGTCACGCCTGTACAGGATGGGCTGTGTCCAGGGATAGCTGCGCGGGTCTCCCACCGCGGCGGCCGCGTGCGCCGGCATCCGCGACAGCACCCAGTCCAGTTGGACGTTGCGGTCATGAAAGTGACCACCGACCGCGGTCTCCATTTCCTGGAAGGCGACGAGATCGGCCCGCAGGTCGGACATCGCCCGAGCAACGGCCTCGCGTCGCGCCAGCCAGTCCAGGGGATCGTGGCCGGGGACGTGATAGTGGATGTTGAACGACGCCAGGCGCAGCGCCCCCGGCGGGCGCGGCGGGACCTCCGCCGACGCGCTACCCGATGACGTCCAGGCCAGCCACGAGGCACCGCCGACCAGCGCAGCCAGTCCGCCGATGAAGCCGCGCCGGCCCAGCCTCGCCCGACCCGGTCCATTGCGGATCGACCGACTCATGGCCGCTCAGGCCCGTGCGGGCCCCGCGCCCGCACCGTCCATTGGCAGCGACTCGATAGCGTCCTGCGCGGCACCGAGTGCCGCCTGACGCGCCGCCTCACCCTGTGTATCGCCGACCACCTGGACCTTGACGTCACGGCGCGCGAAGCTGATTCCGTTGGCCTCGAAAACGTCCCGTATCTTCTGATACGCGTCACGGCGGATGGTCCATTGCTCGCCCGGACGGGTCATGAACTTCACCGCGACCACCATGTTGAACTCTTCCATGCGTCTGACGCCCTGAGACTTGAGCGGCTCGAGGATGTGATGGCCGTAGTCCGGGTTCTGCTGCAGCTCGGCGCCGACCTGCTTGACCAGCTTCTTGACCAGCTTCAGGTCGGTGTCGAAGGGAACCCGGAACTCCAGCTTCATGATCACCCAGTCGCGGCTGTAGTTGGTCAGCGCCTTCAGCTCGCCGAAGGGGATGGTATGCACCGCGCCGAGGTGATGGCGGACCCTGAGCGATCGGAGCGACATCGATTCCACCGTGCCGCGCAGGTTTTCCATCTCGATATATTCACCGACCCGGAAGGCGTCGTCGAGCAGGAAGA
>JAGRHX010000364.1 GCA_020444775.1 Gammaproteobacteria bacterium | reverse complement strand
GCGCGGGCCGCCGAGCGCCTCGAGCAGCGTCTCGGGGAGCCGCAGCGCGCTGAGCTGCACGCCCGGATACATGGAGACATTCCCGAACACCAGGTTCAGCAGCTGTGAGAGCTGGCCGCTGGCGAGATCGGCGCTGTAGGCGATGGTGGCCGTGCAGCGCTCGGGGCCCAGGGTCGTCACGTCCTCGACCCGGCCGACCACGTGCTCGTTCACATACCGGTCGGTGACGATCGCCTCGGGCAGCTCGACCGTCTGTTCGTAGGCGATGCCGCGCGCCAGTCTGGCCGCCGTGTCGGGCGTGGTGCGAAGGGTATAGGTGGCGCGGATCACCGACTCGTCCGGTTGGCCGCCGTCGACCCGGGTGCGGTCGTGGCCAGGGTTCGCTGCGCTGCTCATCGTGGCGCTCCTACAGGATCTGGATTGACTGACGTCGGGTGACGGTTGCACGCGCGGTCGCGCCGCTCGGTGGCGGGCTCGCGATGTTCTCAGATCCGGCCGCGAATGCGAAATCCCGGCGCCAGGCGGGCCCGGCAGCACTGTAACAGCCCGCGTGCGCAGCCAAGCGCGCCGGGCTGCGCGTGCCGCGGTGTCGTTCCCCGCTCGTGTCGGCGGCACGCAGGGGGCGGCACTTGAGGCATGATCCTCGCACTCGATTCGGGCGAGCCCGCGTCTTCGACCGGGCGCGTATGCACGCCCCCAACCCGTGAAGGAGATAAAGAATGAATGGTGGTGAGCTGCTGGTGGAGACCCTGCGCTCCAGAGACGTGGATACCGTGTTCTTCGTAGCCGGTGGCACCTATATCACGGTGATGGAGGCGCTCAGCCGCCGGCAGGACGAGATCCGGGCGGTCGCCACGAGGCTCGAGTCGTCGGCGATGTTCGCGGCCGAGGCCTATGCCGCCATCAAGCGCAAGCCCGCCTGTGTGTTCGTCAGCCGCGCGCCCGGCGCGAGCAACGCGACCATCGGCGTGCACAACGCCATGCAGAGCTCGCGGCCAGTGGTCCTGTTCGTCGCCAACATTCCGCGCCCGATGCGCCAGCGCGAGGCCTTTCAGGAGATCGACTATGCGCTGATGTATCAGCCGGTCGCGAAGCGGGTGTTCGACGTCAACTCCTTCGACGAGCTCCCGTTCGTGGTCGCGCGAGCCCTGGATCTGGCGGTCAGCGGGCGGCCCGGACCGGTCGTGGTCAGCGTCAGCAAGGACGTGCTGGACGGCAAGACCGGTGAGCTGCCGGTCCCCGCGAGACCTGCAACCGTGCGCATGGCGCCCGAGCCCGCTGCGTTGCGTGAGGCCGCGGCGCTCATCGACCGTGCCGAGCGGCCGCTGCTGCTGGCCGGTGAGCTGGTCGCCACCGAGGGTGAGCACCAGGCCTTGGCCGGCTTCGCCGAGAAGACCGGCGTCGGCGTGCTCGCCGCCTACCGACAACAGGACATCCTCGACAACACCCATCCCGCCTGGTTGGGGCAGCTGACCTTGAACCGCACGCCGCATGTCGAGCGGGCGATAGCGGAATCGGATCTGATCATCAGCATCGGGTCCCGCCTGGACAGCGTCACCACCGGTGACTACAGCATCTTGCAGCCCCAGCACCGATTCATCATGGCCTATCCCGAGGCCAACGAGTTCGCCCAGTGGCAGCCGGACGTGGCGCTGGGCTCGCACAGTGGACCGGTGCTGCGCGCGCTCACCGAGGCTTGCGCCGCCGCCAGCGCCGCGCGCCGGCAATGGCGTGACGCCGCGCACGCGGCCGAGGTCGAGTTCGCGAGCCCCGGTGATTTCCAGACCCACGGCGCGGTGAACATGGCGCGGGTCATGGCCATCTACGACAAGCGCGTGCCGAAGAACGCGATCTCGGTCTCCGACGCAGGCACCTTCGGTCGCTGGCTGCATCGTTTCTATGTGCACACCCAGCCGGATACCAGCCTGGGGCCGGTCTCGGGGGCGATGGGTTACGGCGTGCCGGGTGGCATCGGCGCGGCGGTGGCGGCTCCGGGCCGACCGGTGTTCGTCTGGGTCGGGGACGGCGGCTTCTTGATGACCGGGCAGGAGGCCGCGGCGGCGGTGCAGGAGGGACTGCCGATCAAGATCATCGTCTGTGACAACAACTGCTGGGGCTCGATCCTGGTGTCCCAGCAGAGCCGCTTCCCGGGTTGGCAGTTCGGAACCGCCTTGAAGAGCCCGGATTTTGCCGCTCTGGGGGCTGCTTATGGCATGGCCTCGTTCGTGGTCGAGGCCAGCGAGCAGTTCGAGGAGGCGCTGGCGGGGGCAATGACCCACGACGGTCCGGCGCTCATCCATCTCAAGCTGGATGCCCGCGACGTGTCGCCATACAGCGGGCCGGCGGCGGGCTGAGCGGCGAAGCTCGAGGCACGCACAGCCCCCGGGCGCGGCCGTGCAGCCGTGCCTCGGGGGCGAGCCCTGCGCAGGCCATCCGGTCTGCCCAATCCGGTGCGCCATCCTATCGAAGCCAGCGCTGGCCATGCGGCCTGCGCGTGACCTGCCGTCAATCCACCGCCCGCCGACGAGCCTGCTCGATCATCCAGCGCTCGATTCGCTGTGTGATCTGCCGCGAGGCCACGGACGCCCGCTGGCGTAGCTCGCGGGTCAGACGTGCGATCTCTCGAGCCTGCGCGCGCCGGCCGAGCTGCATGGCGCGGTTGTGATCCAGGTTCCGGGCAAAGTAGCCTCGATCGCTATCGGACGGTCGTTGCCGTTCTATCGTGGTGTTTCGGGTGCTCATGCTCTGAAGTCTCCGCTGGTTATGTCCCGCCCCGATTTCCAGCGCGCGTCACCTTGATGCGTCCGACCGGGGTGTCACACGAGCGCGGGCCGATGCGCTGTGCGGTCATCGATGTGGCCCCACACCATTGCCGGGCCCGTCGAGGGTTGCGGGAAAGATAGGGCCTGCGGATGACATCGGAATCGGGCATTTGCCGTTAACATCTTTGCAGTCCCTGCAAAGCAAGCGCTACGAACGGCGCGGGCGACGCGCTACGGTGTGCCGTCGATACGGTGCGACCGTATCGGGGGGTGGGGGCGAGCTGATACAAGAAGCACTCGGGCGGAGGGGCGCCAAGGCAGGATCTGCTGGCGCCGGACGAATCATGGAATCACTGCAAAGCATGCATCTGTTCGTGCGCGTGGTGCGCGCGGGCAGCTTCTCGGCGGCCGGTCGCGATCTGGGCCTGGCGCCCTCGTCGATCTCGCGACAGGTCAATGCGTTGGAGGACGAGCTGGGCGTGCGGTTGCTCAATCGCACCACCCGTGCCCTGAATCTGACCCAGGCCGGCATGGTCTACTTCGAGCGGGCCAGCCAGATCCTGGACGACGTCGAGGCCGCGCACCGCGAGGTCAGCGAGCTGGATGCCAAGCCTCGTGGCACCTTGCGGATCACAGCGCCCGTGACCTTCGGCCGACTGCACGTGGCCACCGCCCTGCCCGGATTCCTGGCGCTGAATCCGGAGCTGCAGGTCGAGTTCACGGCCTCCGACCAGGTCGTGGATCTGATCGAGGAGGGCGTGGACGTCGCGATCCGCATCGCGCCGCTCAAGGATTCATCACTGGTGGCGCGGCGTCTGGCGCCCATGCACCGGGTGATCTGCGCAAGCCCGGACTATCTGCGTATTCACGGCGTGCCACGCACGCCGCAGGATCTGGCCGAGCACCAGTGTCTGGTGTTCCGCTCGCAGTCATCGAGCAACCTGTGGCGTCCGGGTGGCGGTAGCTGGATGCTCAAATCGGCCGAGGAGTCAGTGGAGATGCAGGTGCAGGGGCGATTCGTCTCCAACAATGCGGACGTGCTGGTCGAGGCGGCGCGTCAGGGGCTGGGGCTGGTGCACATGCCGAACTGGCTGGTCGCGGACGACGTGCGTTGCGGGCGCTTGCAGCAGGTGCTGCCCGAATACCAGGTCGGCCCGGACGACCGCAACGTGGCGATCTACGCGGTGTATCCCTCGCGCCGTCATCTGTCGGCGAAGATCCGCGCCTTCGTCGATTACATGTCCGAGCACCTGACCGGGCTTGCCAACGTCGATCTGGGTCGTCGCGCGCGCGACGTAGGGCAGCTCGAAAGTGTTCAATGAGCGGCGGCGCCGGCTGACGCCACCGCCCGCCCGGTCGATTCGTCCAGTAGCTACTTGAACACGAACACCGGGCTGCTCCAGGCCTGGAAGCCATCCTCGGTGGTCACGCACACCCACAGCGGGTTGTCGCCCCGCGCGTGCAGCTGCACCGGGACATCCAGGCTCACCTCACGGTGCGGATTCTGCTCCGGCAGCCTGAACACCCGCAGACGGCGCTCCAGGCCACCGGCCTCCAGCGTCACGTCGTCGATACCCAATGCCGACAGCTCAACGTCCAGGTTGCCGTGATTGGTGGTGATCTCCAGCCGTCCCCCGGTATCGCCTCGCAACCAGGCGTCGAAGCCACCGAAGTTGCCGGTGGTGATTGCGTGCCATTCGACCGTGTCGACACTGGACTGCTCGAACTTGCGCTCGTGATTCCAGGCGTTGATCTTGGCGATGCGCTCGACGCTGGCGTCGTGGAAGCGCGCGCGCCCGATCCAATTGCTCTGCCGGCCACGGCCTCGATATTCCGCGCCGCTCCAGATGACCCTGACCCGATCGCCCAGATCCTCGCTGCCATAGGGTCGGTGCAGCAGCACGCACTCGGTACCGTTGCGTATCTCGATGCGCTCGATCGGCGCATGCGCGACCACCTGTAGCTTGAGTCGGACGCTGCTGGCGTCGCTGCGCACGATGTCGCCCATCATCACCGAGCGCGTCTGGTTGCTGGTGGTGTCGGGGAACACATTGGGGTCCTGGTCGTACAGCGTTGCCGGCTCATCGAACTCGACGCGCAGGTCCATGTGCATGCGGCAACCGGTGGTGCCGTAGTGATGTCGCCGACGCAAGCAATCGAAGATGCCGTCGCGACTCAGATCATCGGTCAGGAAGCAGGTCAGGCCGCCATAGGCACCGAAGGTCGCGGCCCCCGGATAGCTGGCGCCCGGGCGACCCTTGTGACCGTCGCTGTTGCAGACCACGCCGCAGCGATGACCGAGCGGAAAGCCGTCGGTGAGCAACCATTCGAAGGTGCCCCACGCCGAATGGATCTCCATCGAACGCTCCAGCCGGCCATCGTGCGCGTAGCCGATGTCGGCATAGCGTCCGCCGACGTGCGCGTAGACCACGCAGTCCTCGTCGCGCAGCGACTCGAACAGGGCGTTGGCGTTCGGCGCGTCGGTGTCCAGATCGGAGCGATCCGGCAACAGGGCGTGCGAGGAGCGATGGATCTGCCGGCCTTCGGTTCGGAAGAAGACGTTGCGATCACCGCCTACCGCTGTGTTGCCCGACCATTCGTAGCCAGGGAAGACCACGAAGCGATGGTCGTCGTGGAACTCGGCGGTGAGCTCGTTCAGGTGCGCCCAGAAGGCATTGTTGACCTGGAAGTCGTTGGCCTGGTGACTGGTCACATCCAGGAAGGACTTGTTGCGGGCGAACTCGAAGTACTCGCGCGAGGTGGTGATACCGATCGACTCACCGCTCTGGCCGTGCAGATCGCCCCAGTATCCGGAATGCTGCTGGTCGGCGATCACCAGCGGACCGGCCTCGGCAATGGGCTCTCCGTCCATGAGCACGTCCACGCGGTAGGTGCCGGGCGTGGTGGCGCGTAATTCCTCGAGGGTGATGGCCTTGCTGCCGAGGGCGAAATCGATGATTTCGGGCAGACCCTCGATCGGCAGATTCGAGCGCAGCTGCAGACGGCCGCTCGCCCGATGAGTGGGATTGCCCCAGCGATCCTCGCACTTGATGCCGAGTTGGAAGCGCTCGCCCGGCCGGCGCAGGCTCGGCAGCACCGCGCGCCAGACGTGCGGCGCGCCGGGCACGATGGAAATCGCCGGGGTATCGGGCAGCGGCAGGTAGTGACCGACCGCGCAGACGTCGGCCAGCACCTTGAACTCGAAGCCCATCTCCACGAAGGTCTGCATCTGCATGCCCGGCGATCCCTTGCTGGTGTCGCCGAAGACGATGGTGATGGTGTCGCCCTCGCGCAGATAGCCGCCGTGCAGGTGCGCGGTGAGCGACTTGAACCACGGGCGCTGATGACCGCGGCCGTCGTAGCTGAGGTTGATCCTCGCGCCGGTGCTGGTGTGCGCGGTGACGTAGTTGTAGCCGCTCGGGTCGTCGGTCTGCAGCCGACCCTGGTCGCCCATGAAGCGGAACACCACCCGAATGCCGCCGGTGTCGTCGATGCCGTAGCGACCGACGGTATAGACCAGCTTGAAGGTCTGCAGGCTGCGCACCTCGAAGGCGCCGCGCGGCTCCAGATCCACGTGTCCGTAGAGCACCGGGTCGGCCTGCGGGTCGGCGCCGGGGAAGGCATTCGACCAGGCGTCTCCGACCAGCTTCGGGTCGACAGGGTTCGGCACCACGTCGCGGTCGGACATCGGTTTGCCGGCGGCCGGCTTGTCTGAAACGGGCTTGTCGGTAATCGGCTTGGCTGACATGAAGGTCTCCGTCTGGCAGTGGCTACGCGGCACGTCGGCGCGGTCCGCCGCGCCATCTTGGCGATTTGCGGCTCGTCCGCCAAGTCGAAGCTTCGCGGCGCGCGCCCGTGGCTACGCGGGCGGTCGGGCGGTCGGCGCAGGCATAATGGCTGCTCCGTGTGGTCCGGTCGGCCCCGCGGCGGGCGTCCAGATACTAGCCCTTGAGGAGAACGACGATGCGTTGTGAGGTGGTGGCTGTTGGCACCGAGCTGTTGCTCGGACAGATTGTGGACACGAACTCGTCCTGGATCGGCGAGCAGCTCGCGCTGGCCGGTATCGACTCACATTTCCAGGTCAAGGTGGGTGACAACCAGGCACGCATCGTGTCCTGTATCCGCCAGGCGCTGGAGCGGGCCGAGGCGGTGATTGTCTGTGGTGGTCTGGGACCCACCCAGGACGACATCACGCGTGAGTGTATCGCCGAGGTCATGGGTGTATCACTCGAACGCGACCAGGAGATGGCCGACCATATCCGTCGTCTGTTCGAGCGACGCGGCCGGCGGTTCGCCGAGAACAACCTGCGTCAGGCGGACCGACCACGGGGCGCGCTGTTCATCGCGCAGATGCCGGGCACCGCGCCCGGGCTGCTGTGTCCGGTGGGTGACAAGGTGATCTACGCGGTTCCCGGCGTGCCCTACGAGATGCGCGAGATGATGGCCGGCACGGTGTTGCCCGATCTGGCGCAGCGCGCCGGTATCAGCTCCGTGATCAAGAGCCGCGTGCTGCGCTGCTGGGGCGAGAGCGAATCCGGGCTCGCCGAGATGCTCGAGCAGCGCATCGAGGCGCTCGACGAGGTCGGCAATCCGACCATCGCCTTTCTCGCCAGCGGTATCGAGGGCATCAAGATCCGGCTCACCGCCAAGACCGAGGATGTGGCGACCGCCGACCGGCTGCTGGCCGAGGAGGAGGTGCGGGTGCGCGAGATCGTCGGTGACGCGATCTTCGCGGTGGACGAGATGAACATGGAGGCGGCGGTGCTGGATCTGCTCCGGCAGCGCGGCTGGACGCTGGCCGCCGCGGAATCGCTGACCGGCGGTCTGCTGGGCGCGCGTCTGACCGACATTGCCGGCGCCAGCGACGTGTTCCGGGGCAGCCTGGTCGCCTACGCCAGCGACATCAAGTTCAATCAGCTCGACGTGCCCGAGGGCCCTGTGATCTCGGCCGAGTGCGCGCGGGCCATGGCGATCGGTGCGCGCGAGCGGCTCGGCGCCGACGTCGGCATCGCCACCACCGGCGTGGCGGGGCCGAGCGAACAGGAGGGACATGCGCCCGGCACCGTGTTCGTCGCCATCGCCCTGCCCGACCACGTCGAGGCCTTGCAGGTGAAGCTCGCGGGCGACCGTCGTCGGATCCGCGAGTACTCGGTGATCAGCGTCCTCAATCTGCTGCGGCTGCGGCTGATCGGCTCGACCCGGGCCCAGATCATGCGCTGAGGGGGTAGCGCGGTGGTTCCTGGGGCAGGGCGACGGATTCAGGGTCCGTGGCCCGGACGCGCTCCGCGAGCCCGGGCGAGCAGACCGCCGAGCAGGCCGAGCAGGCCAGCGAGCAGCGCAAGACCGGGGATCGGCACCGCCTGGCCGGGCGGTGCCTGGTTGGCTGCCAGCAGCCGGGCCCGCTCGTCGGCGAATCTCGACGACAGCTCGTCATAGGGATTCGGCATCACATCATGGGTGAGGTAGACGAAGCCCGCCTTGCGTTGTTTGCTGAGGGTGAGCGCTTGCTTACTATCTGCGTCGCTGGTCACGCTGTGGACCACATGAGCGAAACGGCTGGCATCGACCCGCTCGGCCCAGGTGGGCGCCACGTAGGCGTTCAGGTACTCGGTGACGTCGCTTTCGAAGGTCATCAAGGTGTCGAAGACGGCGGCGTAGTCATCAACGTCGTGTCCCGACGCGCCATTGCTCGAATCGAAGGTGAACGGGGTGCCGGGATTGCCGATGGTCCTCGCCGTCGCCGAGCGGCTTGCGACGTGGTCGCGCAGCGCCTGGTAGTAACCGACCAGGGCCAGATCATTGGACATCTCGTCGAAGAAGATGCCGTCGAT
>JAGRHX010000363.1 GCA_020444775.1 Gammaproteobacteria bacterium | reverse complement strand
CGACCTCCTCGCGCAGTCGCTGGACGATGGCTTCGGCCATCTGCAGGGTCGTGCCAGGTGTCGCCTCGGGCAGGATCAGCGCCAGTCTCGCGCCGCCGACCCGACCGAGCGTTGCGCCACGCTCGGCAACGCAGCTCCACACGCCTTCGGCGAGGGCCCGCACGTAGGCGTCGCCGGCCTCGTAGCCGGCACCGCGATTGATGGCATCCAGCTCACCGCCGGAGATGATCATCAATGCGCCCGCGCTGGTATCACGTCTGGAGCGGACCAGCTCCTCCAGGGCGCGCTCGACGCCGCGCCGGTTCTTGTGACCACTGACCGTGTCCTGGTAGAGCTCGGTCTCGAGTCTCTGGGCGTGGCTGGCCTGCTCATCGAGCATCTGCTCCACCCGCCGCGTCATCAGCTCCATGGAATCGGCGACCCGGCGAAGCTCGCGTGTGCGTGGACGGCGCTCGAGCTTCGGGAAGACCCTGTTGGCGACCGCCAGCGCCTGTGCCTCGATGTCACGCAGCGGTCGCAACAACCAGCGCAGCAACAGCCACAGCAGCAGGAATCCGACCAGGGTCAGCGCGACGGTCCATTGCAGCTCGTACATGGCCGCCTGCCACAGCGCACGGTAAGCGTGCCCGGGGTGGCTGCGCACGCGCACTACACCGACGATCTGCCAACCCGAGGTCAGCTCCGCGCTGGCCGTGCCAAACGAGATGGGCAGCGCATCGATGAACCATCTCGGCACGCCGGCAAGGCTTTGATCGGCGTTGCGCATGATGGTCGGTATGTGCCCGGGGGCGCTGACCTCGATGCTGCGGTAGTAGCCACTGTCGAACATGGCATCGACCATGGACTGGGCGAACAGCGCGTCTCCCTCAGCCAGGTGTAGCGACACGGACATGGCCAGTGAGGTGGCGGCATCCCGGGCGTGCGTTTCGAGCTGCTGCGTGACGTACGACCGGGTGCTCAGCACATTGATGACACTCGATCCGGTCATGCCCACGATCAGCACCAGGGCCGTCCAGGAGATGAGCTGTCGTGCAAGCGTCATGTGCGTTCTCCGCGGTCCTTTGCAGGGTTGCTAGCGCAACCCGAGCTCGGTGAGGTTCATTCGACTGGTGACGTCCCGCCACATCGCAAGTCGGCCCGGGTCCCCGATGCGTTCGCCCTGCCCGCGTTTGACGGCAGCCCAGAGGCCGCTGCCATTGAAGCTGTACACCGGTTGCAGGTCGCCGCGTTGGCCGGCGAGGCGAATCGTCGGATCGAGATTATCGAGAATCAACGGCTCGGCATCCGGTGACTTGTAGTACGCCAGCACCATGTGCGTCTGGCGCAGGGTTCGGGCGCGAACATAGGTGATTCTCAATTGCTCGTCAGCAAACCCGAGCTTGCGCAGGCTGATGTACTTGGCGATGGAGTAGTCCTCGCAGTCGCCGCCGTTGGTGCCGAGCATCTCGAGCGGCGTCGCCCAGTAGTCCCGTTTGCCCCAGTGCTCTTCATCGCTGAGCCAGGGGATCCGATTGAAGAAGCTGTTGACTGCCTCGAGCTTGTCGCTCGTCTCCCGACCAGCGACCTCGGCCAGCATGGCCTGCCAGCGCTCGAGCCGGTGGCTGGCATCCTGCCCGTAGCGGGCTTCGAAGCGTTGCAGGAATGCGGCATCGAACAGCTTCATGCTGGCCGGCTGCGCTGGCGCGGAGGCTGGCGCACAGAGCACCACGATGACGAGCAGCAGGATGGTCCCGGTGGCTGGAGCCGCCAGCGTGATGAACAGCCGAGCGCGGCGCGTCGCGAGGACGCAGGCCGTTCGAGGCGCGGTATGCGCTTGCGCCGGATTGTTGAAGTTCCACTGCACCCAGGCTCTCCTGGACCGTCGTTCAGCTGCTGCTGGCTGGCCGAGTGCCACGCTTGTCCGTGGATGCCCGCGCACGCCGGTCGAAGAGTCTTATCGGGGGCTGGGTTGCAGAGCTTCAAAAGGTCGGCGCATGGGGTGTAGTCGATTGGCTACAAGCCCGGTCCACGGCCGCGTTGCGCTCCTCGGTTCGGACGCTCCGCTCGGGAAACGGGTCATCGCCTGACCGCGCCAGGCGCCCGAATTGCGTCGAGCACATGGCTGGGTACAGAATTCGTCCCGGCCCGGTGCACCGGAGCGTGGTCCCGGGGCGACCGCTTCAAGGTACGGGCCAGGTGCCGCGGCGCCACACGTGAATCCGCAACAGACTTCAGCACTTTCAACAAGATGGAGACACGCGGAGCCCTCTGGGGAGCGGTAGTCCGTGAGCTCCCCTGAACGACTTCGGCTGAGTGATCCCGCTGAGTGATCCCATTGATACCCCAGACTGACATCGCGCCCCTCAGACCGAAAGGCGGATCCCGAGATACAAGGACTTGCCCCTCCGGCTCTCCAGCGCAACCTGCGGAAATCCCCAGCCGGCCGCGTCACGCATCCCCTGCACGGGCGGATCGCGCATGGACGGCCGGGGCGGCGTGGTGGGGCCCGCCAAGCCGGCCATGGCCGCCAATCGTCTGGATGCTCGGCGTGGTCATGATCTGCGCGGCGCAGGGCCTTCACGCGCTACCGCTTGAGCGGTTCGTCTACGAATCGGTCACCGAGCATCCTCAGGTACGCGAGGGGATCCACGTCTATCGGCAGGCAGCCCGAGACAAGGACATCGCCCGCGCCGGGTGGCGCCCGCAGATTGACATTGGCGCGTCCGCCGGCTTGGTGACACGCGATGCGCAGAACACCGGCAACCGCCGCGATGCCTATGACACCGCGCAGGCCGATGTGACGCTGCGCCAGCAGCTGTTCGACGGCTTCGAGGTCGACAATCAGATCGAGCAGGCTGGTGCTCGAATCCGCTCCGCCGCCTATCGCCTGTTCGACACCGCCGACAACATTGCGCTGGATGCGGTACGTGCGTACGTCAAGGTCCTGCGCGAGCGCCGCCTGGTGGAGCTGGCGGCGCAGAACGTCGAGTCTCATGAGCGAATACTCGGCCAGATCGAAGAGCTGGCCCAGAAGGAGCTGCTGCGGCGTTCGGACATGGTCCAGACCCGCGGCCGGCTGGCACGCGCCAAGGCGAGCCTCATCGCCCAGCAGAACAATCTCCAGGATGCGTTGACCGAGGCTCATCGACTGCTCGGCCGCTATCTGGAAACGGATGCCTTCAGCGAGCCTGAGCTGCCTCAGGCCCGTCCCAGCGGCACTCTGAGCGTCGCCATCGACAAAGCCCTGGCATCTCATCCCGGCATCGGCTCGGCCCTGAGCAATATCGAGGCCGCGCGATTCGACTATCGCCGCAGCCTCAGCCGTGACCTGCCCGAGCTGGACCTCCAGCTACGTCAGAGCGTTGGTCACAACAGCGGCGGTCCGCTCGGCGGCAGCGACGAGGGCAGTGCGTTGCTGCAGTTTCGCTACAACCTGTACCGAGGCGGCGCGGACCTGGCCGCACAACAGCAAAAAGCCAGTGTCGTGCAGGAGAACAAGGCCTTCCTGGACCTGGTCAGGCGCCAGGTCATCGACAATCTGCGGCTCGCCTGGGCCGCGGATGAGGCGCTGGGCACCCAGCTACCGTTTCTCAAGGCACACTCGGACGAGTCGCTCGAGACGGTCAAGCTGTATCGAGAGGAGTTCACGCTGCTGATCCGGGATCTCATCGACCTGCTGGACGCGGAGAGCGAGCTCAACCGGGCGCTGATTGCCGAAGCCGAGGCTCACTACAGCCAGGTGACCGCCCGGTACCGCATCTATGAAGGCGTGGGTGAGTTGCTGCCCGCGGTGGGGATCCAGGTGAGCCTGGAGAATGACGACATACGCATTGCCTCGCTGCGCGCCGCGGGCGTGGACGATACGTCCGTCGCCAACGACCGGGACGCCGACCGCATTGATGATGCCGGCGACCACTGTGTCAACTCACCCGGGCAGGCACAGGTCGGCACCAGCGGCTGTCTCTCGATCAGTGACCTCAAGCTTGGCTACGATCCGGCCGAGTATCCCTTCATCGCCGAAGACGACAGCTATTTCACGCCAGTCAATGAGCCTTTGGTACTGGATATCGCGGCATTGATCGCCAACGACCAGGCGAGCGCCAGGGATCGGCCCAAGCTGAGCAGCTATACCCAGCCCCAGCACGGCGATCTGCGTCTGAATGCCGATGGCACCGGACTCGTGTATACCCCCGGGCGCCGCTTCCGCGGTGCGGACGCCTTCAGCTACACCATCGGCGACCGGCGCGGCAGACTCGCGACAGGCACCGTATCGATCGAGGTGCAGGACCAGCCCAGTGCGCGGTCCGCGCCCGATGCCACGGTTCGGTTCGCCTACAAGCAGAGCGGGCTGACCGAACAGTCGGCGCTGCGCCTGGAGCGGATTGTCAGGACCCTCGGCGAGCAGCCCGAGCTCGGCGTCGACATCCAGGCCTACACCGACAACGTAGGCTCACGTGGCTACAACCAGCGCCTGTCAGAGCAACGGGCCGAGCAGATCAGGCAGATGCTGCTCGAGCGCGGCGTGCAAGCGCCGCGCATCCGCGCGTTCGGTCTGGGCGAGCGCCAACCGGTGGCCAGCAATCGCACGGAGGAAGGGCGGCGCTTGAATCGTCGCGCCGAGCTGAGACTCCGGCCGCTGGCAGATCGGGTCGTTCGTTAATCCTTGCAAGAACCGGTCCGAAACAGTCGCTGAGTTCCTGCCCGTCCCCGAGTATCGTGACCCCGGTCGCACTCGGCTCATTCAGCCTCGGCGCTTCCTGCCGCTATTCACTGCAAGCACTGTTCGTCGCGTATAGGAGACGTCCTGCCGGCACGCCCATCACCCGCGGTAGCGCGCGGCTGATCGACGCGTGGGGTGCGGGTATGACCTCGCGCGTCAGTCGCCAGCCGATGGCGATTTAGACGAGCAGTGCCGACGAGCCAATTCTGGAGAGTAAGGCGTGCTGCCAGCGCTTCGCATTTGTGCAACGCAGACGGGTTCGGTCGATTGAGAGCCCCAGAGATGTCGGATCAAAACGCCCCGCCTGAGACTGCGGACGATGACGCGCTGCTGAAGTGCCTGGTCGAGTTCGCCCGCCTGTTTCACCGCCCGGTCACCGCCGACGCGTTGCTCGCGGGTCTGCCGGTAAGCCCGGGCGCGACGATCCCCGAGCTCTTCAGCGTGGACAAGCCAAAGAGCCTGTTCTCGCGGGTTGCGAAGCGCGCCGGTTTCGCCAGCCGACTCGTACGACGACGTCTGGAGGATTTCTCCGAGCTGCTGCTGCCGTGCATCCTGGTTCTGAAGGAACGTGATGCCTGCATCCTGGAGTCAATAGATCGGGCCGGCAATCGGGCAAAGGTCATCCATCCCGATGTGAGTGACGGGGAGTCCTGGGTCTCGCTGGAGGTGTTGGAGCGTCAGTACCTCGGCTTCGCGTTCCTACTCAAGCGAGAGTACCGTAGCGAGACACCCTCGACGAACCTGTTCGAAGTCCGATCCGGGCATTGGTTCTGGGGCACGCTTGCACGTAGCCGACGCATCTATGCAGCCGTGATCATCGGTTCGGTGATGGTCAACCTGTTCGCGCTCGCCGCACCCTTGTTCACCATGAACGTGTATGACCG
>JAGRHX010000362.1 GCA_020444775.1 Gammaproteobacteria bacterium | reverse complement strand
CCGCCGCCGTGATATGGGCCGAGGCCGCGAAGACACCCAGCCGCCCCTCGGTCCGGTTCAGAATGCTGAGCAGCCGGCCGGTATTGGTCGAGGCGTCCTTTATGTAGCGGATGTTCGCATGGCGAGACAGCCGGTCGATCACCGGCAGGCTCAGATCCGCGCGCTGAAAATTCGGGTTCGTGTACAGCGTCACCGGCAAGTCGGTCGCGTCGGCGATGGCGGTGAAATAGGCCTCGACCCCATCGTCCCGCAGCGGGAAATAGGCCTCGAGAATGGCCAGAATGCCGTCGGCGCCCATGGCGCGCCAGCGCCGGGCCTGCGCGACCGCATCCGCCGTGGTCGTTGCCGCCACCCCGGCGATGACGGGCACCCTGCCGGCGGCGGCCTCGACCACGCAGCGTACGACGGTTTCACGCCTGTCGTGATCGAGATAGGCGAATTCCCCGGTCGATCCCAGCGGGACCAGCCCGTGGACCCCGCGCCCGATCAGATGTTCCGACAGACGGCCCAGGACCTCGGTGTCGATGGCGCCGGCTGCGGTGACGGGGGTGGCGAGATAGGGCAGCACCCCGTGCAGATTGTCGGCTTCGGCCATGATGTCGTCCTTCCGATGAGGAGCTACAGCACCAGTTCCTGCGTCAGTGCCGACATATCGGCAAGCGCATCCAGCGCCGCCATTTTTTCGATGATGATGGCGGCGCGCGCCTCCGGAACGATGCCGGCGATATTGCTGTGGAACTTGCGGGCGACCTCTTCATCGGTCAGGGGCGCGTCGGGATTGCCGCGATTGATCGCGACCCGCTTTTCGACGACCCGTCCGTCATCCAGCGTGACCAGCAGATGGCCGGGAAAGTAGGTCGGAAAGCCGGTCGTGCCTTTCTGCGCATTCTCGTAAGTGACCCTGCGCGCCAGCGACAGCAGATCCTCGCGGCGGATGGACGCTTCGCTGAAGGATGTCTGATCCACCTCGCCGTCGATCAGGCCGAGCGCGACGAGGAAGGGCAGGCTGAACTTCGCGCCATAGGCATTGCTGGGAACGTATTTCGCTTCGATCGGGCTGCAGACGAAGCCCGCCGCCACCTCGTCGATGATGGCATGGATGCGGGTGACCCGGTCCGGCGTGATCCCGTCCGCCCGCAGGGCGATGGCGCAGTCGATGGCGCCGTGGGCGAAGTGGCAGCAGGGATATGGCTTGATCGAGACCCGCTCGGTTTCCCACCGGCTGCCGAGCTCGCGGGTCAGGGCGGCGATATCGCACAGATCGGGCAGGCCATGGGTGCGCATCAGCCCGTTGCGGCCCTCGAAGACCGTATCCGGTCCGGTCGCGCCGGCCTTGGCCAGATAGGCGATCTCCATCGCGTTCCGCGCCGCCCAGCCGACGTGGTAACCCTTCGAGGACGAGTTGTTGGTCAGGAACTCGGTGATCCCCGCGGCCAGGCTGCCACACAGCCCGAAGGCGTTGCGCATCTGGTCCGGCGTCAGGTCCAACAGTTTCCCCGCCACCGCCACGGCACCGAAGAGGCCGGCGATGGCGGTCGAGTGGAAACCGCGATTGTGAAAGCTGTTGCCCGAGGCGATGCCGACCCGCGCCGCCACTTCCCAGCCGATGACGAAGGCGGTCAGGACGGTGCGACCGCTGCGCTCGAGCTCCTCGCCGAGCGCCAGCACCAGCGGTGTGAAGATGGCGCTGCCGTGCACGATCGAGGCGGTATGCGTATCGTCGAAATCCAGCACATGGCAGGCCACCCCGTTCACCAGCGCCGCATAGGGGGCCGAGAGCCGTGTCGGGCATCCGATCACCGGATGATCCCCCAGGGCGCCCGGCATCACGGAAATCCCCCCCAATGCGGTCTGGAAATTCGGGTGACGGCTTCCGGAAAAACCCACCCCCAGCGTATCCGTCATCAATTGCCGGGCCCGCGAGAGGGTCGATGCCGGGACATCCTCGTAGGACAGGCCACAGACGAATTCGGAAAGCACCCGAGAGCAGGTCATATCCATTCCCTTGGCGGCCGGCCTCAGATGCGGCCGTTCGCGCGCACGGCCGACACCGCCTGATCGGCGAGCTCGGGCGCGGCGCCGACATAGGTGGTGGGATCCAGCAGCGCGTCGATCTCGGCGGCGGTGACGATGGCCTTGATGCGGTCGTTGGCCAGCAGCGCCTCGCGGAAGGGGATATCGGATTCGATGCCCTGCATGGCGGCCGTATAGACCTCTTCATGGGCGGTTTGCTTGCCCAGCTTGTCGGACAGCGCGAACATCACCCGTTCCGCCAGTGCGTAGCCGCGCAGCAGGTTGAGGTTCCTCAGCATGCTGTCCTTCTTCACCTCGATATCGGCCAGCACGAAATTCAGGTTCTCCAGCACCACCGATAGCATCAGGCAGATCTCGGGCAGGATCTTCCATTCCATCTTCCAGACCGCGCCATCGCGTTCATGTTCGTGGCGGGTGATGTCCGACAGCATGTTGATATTCGACTTCAGCGTGTTGCTGACCGTCACCGAGTTCTCCGTCACCGCCGGGTTGCGCTTGTGCGGCATGGTCGAGGAACCGA
>JAGRHX010000031.1 GCA_020444775.1 Gammaproteobacteria bacterium | reverse complement strand
GCCCCCCGCAGGTACAGGCGGATATCGGTGGCCACCTGGTCGTTGCGGGAGCGGCCGGTGTGCAGCCGATTGCCGGCGTCGCCGATCAGATCCACCAGCCGGGCCTCGATGTTCATGTGCACGTCTTCCAGGGCCTGCTTCCACTCGAAGCGGCCGGCGCGGATGTCCGCCCTAATGTCACTCAGTCCCTGGACGATACGATCACGTTCGTCGGTGTCGAGCACCCCGACCTTGCACAGCATGGTGGCGTGCGCGATCGAGCCCGCGATGTCGTGCTCGAACAGACGACTGTCGAACTGCACCGAGGCCGAGAAGGCCTCGACCAGCGGGTCGGTGGCCGCCTCGAATCGGCCGCCCCAGAGCTTGGCGGCGGGATTGCTCCCGGCTGTGGGCGGGGCGGCATGATCGGTATGCTTGGAATCACTCATGCTCGAGATAACCTGTGTCTCCGGCAGCATCTCTGCCAGTGTCGCTGAATGTGCTCGCGGACCGTCTTGGGGTTGCGTTACGGCCGGTCGGCCCGGCCCTGGAGCCGGAATCTCCCGTGCGGGGTGGCGTGTGATGCGATCTGACCGGAATCTCCGGCGCATGCGGGCGGGCGC
This sequence comes from Gammaproteobacteria bacterium, assembly GCA_020444775.1. The sequence goes on along the minus strand of JAGRHX010000031.1, from coordinate 8,987 downwards.
GTCGGCAATCTATCACGAGCGCCGCGGGCAATGCGCGTCAGGGTATGCCGATCGCCTCGCCCGTCCCGAACGAGCCGCGCGTGGCGGCGCGGTATGGCGCTGATGCACGCGCCGGGCCGGATCCCCGCCATGACCCGCAACGCACGCAGCGATTTCCTGCCGAACTTCTGCGGCATGCGCATGGTGTTCGCGGTCGTGGTGCTCGGCGAGCTGCTCGCCTTCCTGCTGGTGTTGACCCCGTTCGCCGGCGCCCCCGGCGATCTGCGTGAGCTGGCGGTGCTGTCCTTGTTCGTGCAATGGGTAGGCCTGTTGAGCGCCGGCTGTCTGTGTCTGTCGCGTCGGGTGCTGGCGCGGCTGCCGGTGTTGCTGGCCTCGGTGCTGTCGTTGCTCATCGTGCTCGGCGTGACCTGCGTGCTCTCCGAGCTCGCCTATCGGTACTTCCTGCCGAATCTGTACTGGACGGTGGCCCTGGACAGTGCCAGCCCGGTCGCGCCGATCTGGCAGTTCGAGGTCGGTCCCAGCGGCCAGGGGCGGTTTCAGCCGATGTTGCCGGACGGCACGCCGATCGCGGTCGCCGACCAGTTCTCCCGCTTGGAGTTCGTGTTGCGCAACATGGCCATCAGCGGCATCGTCGGCGCGCTCGCGCTGCGCTATTTCTTCGTCCAGCATCAGTATCGTGCCCGCGTCGAATCCGAGACCGATGCGCGTATCCAGGCGCTGCAATCGCGAATCAGGCCACACTTCCTCTTCAACAGCATGAACACGATCGCCAGCCTGACCCGTTCCGACCCGCGCCTGGCCGAGCAGGTCACGGAGGATCTGGCCGCGCTGTTCAGGGTCAGTCTCAGCGATGCGCGGGTGCCGGTGACGCTGGCCGAGGAGGTCGAGCTGGCCACCCAGTACCTGCGCATCGAGCAGCAGCGTCTGGGTGAACGGTTGCGTATAGACGTCGACATGCGAGACCTGCCGCAGTCGGCGCGACTGCCGGCCTTGATCATCCAGCCGCTGGTCGAGAATGCCGTCTATCACGGCATCGAGCCGAGCACCGAGCCGGGGCTGGTCGAGGTACATGGGCGTCTGACCGACGACAAGGAGGCGAGCATGGAGATCGTGGTGCGCAACAGCATGCCGACCAGCGGCAGTCACGCGCCGCGGCGCGGCCACAGCATGGCTCAGGACAACGTGCGTGAGCGTCTACAGGCCTTCTTCGGTCCCCGCGCGCGATTCACCGTCGCGCACGAGGACGAGCGCTACGTGGTCCGGCTGCTGCTGCCGGTGCGTGACGATGGACATCCAGGCGTGGGCGCGGCATGAGGATCCTGATTGTCGACGACGAGCCGCCGGCGCGCGCGCGTCTGCGGGCGATGCTCGCCGACACCGGTATCGGCGAGGTGCTGGGTGAGTGCGCTGACGGTGCATCGGCGATGGCCTGCATCCTCCAGCAGCCGGTCGACGTGGTGCTGCTCGACATCCGCATGCCCGGTATGGATGGGCTGGAGGTGGCAAGACATCTGTGCGCCTTGCCGACCCCGCCGGCGGTCATCTTCACCACCGCCTATGACAGTCACGCCCTGGCCGCCTTCGAGACCCAGGCGGTCGATTACCTGCTCAAACCGATCCGTCAGGACCGTCTGGTCGCGGCCTTGCAGCGGGCCCGCAGCCTGACCCGCGCGCAGCTGCTCGGTCTGGGCGAGAGCGTGGGCGACAACGTCGTGCGCACCCACGTCAGCGCGTCGATCAATGGTAATCTGCGTCTGGTGCCGATCGCGGAGGTCTGCTACCTGCGTGCCGAGCACAAGTACGTGACGGCGCGTCACATTCACGGTGAGCTGGTGCTCGACGAGTCCCTGGCCGTGATGGAGCGTGAGTTCGGTGATCGCTTCCTGCGTGTGCACCGCAACGCCTTGGTGGCACCCGCCCACGTGCGTGGACTGACGCGTGACGGCAAGGGCACCTACAGCGTGCTGTTCCATTCGATCGACGATACGGTGGAGGTCAGCAGACGACACGTGCGCGCGGTGCGCGATCGCCTGACCTTCGCCGACTGAGCCCCGAACCGGACCAACTATCGGGCTATGAACCGGGCCGGCAACCGGGCCGGCAACCGGGCCATGAGCAGCCGCGCGAACGGCCGCTCGCCTGCAGGCACGAACCAGCGCCCGGGCTGACGGACGCAGACCAGACACTTGAGGCCGACGACCACGCACAAAGACGGATCCGGGTCGACGCGAGCCGCGTCGTCGACGTCCACGCGTGCGCTGATCGTCGATACCGTGGGCGACGAGCGACCGCGGTCGCTCGACGGCGACCTGGCCACCGCGCGGGTCGCTGGTCATGCCGCTCGGGGATGGCTGTTGCTGAGCGCGGGCCGGATGCGGCTACAGACGTCCATGCAATTGGTGCACGGGCTGTTGCCGATGTCGCGTCGGGGGCGCCATGAGCTGCTCCCCGCAGCGTTCGAAGACGGCGTCGGGTCGAATCCGTCGGACAGCGAGCCGGACCCGCGGCGTGCGCCGGTGGGCAATGGCCGCTGGTTGATCGGCACGCTGTGTCTGCCTGACGGTGCGTTCGTGGTGGGCGATCTGGGGGCCTATCTTGTCGGCGCGGCGGCGGACCCGAACTGGCAGCGTGGCAGTCTGCTGCTGGTTCGTCGTCACGGCTTCCTGATCGGGCTGCGGGTCGATGCCACGGCGGGTCCCTTCCTCGAAACGCGCCGCGCGCCGTCGCTGTACGAAGGCGCGCACGGTGAGTCCGGCGGACCCGCCGAGGGGCCCCCGCTGGTGCCCGATCTGGCCCGCGTGCTGGACGAGCCGGAGTTGCTCATGGGCCGTGACCGCGCACTCGAGAAGAGGTTTCGATGAGCGATTCACAAGAGCCGGTGGCGAGCGCCGCGGGCATCTCGGGTACCGGCCGTCTGCTCGGCGTCCTGAGCTTGCTGGCACTGGCCGCGAGTCTTTGCTGTCTGCTCTGGTGGCTGCTCGAGCTCAGCCCCGACCTGGCTCAGGCACGCCAGCAATCGTCGCTGCGGGTCGCGTCGCTGGCCGCCCGGCTGATCGAGCCGCTACAGCATGTCAGCCGGGCGGCGGTTGCGCTGGATCCGGCATCTCCGGACAGTGAGCAGGCGTTGCAGCGCGCTCACGCGGCCCTGGACTCGCAGTGGCGGCTGGTCGGGCCCGAGATCGCTTCGGCCTTGCCGGCCGCGGCATCGCAAGGGACCGCGGGTAACGGTTCCGAGCCGATACCAGGCGCCGATGCACGGATGAGCCAGAACGAGGCATTCACGCTCATGCGGTCTGCCTTCGAACGTCAGAGCGAGCTGCTGGCGCGACTCGAGGACCTGGAGCTGCGCTCGGTCGATACCGCGCAGCTGCATGCGCAGGCGATGGAGCTCATCGACAGCATGGTCACGCGCAGCGAGACCTTTCTCTCCCGGCTGGCGCGTATCGAGGCCGAGCCCGCGCATTACGAGGCCGCCAGCCTGCAGCTGGTGTTGACCCAGCGGCTGCGGGCCCAGCTCCTCGATCTGCGCGGGCACGACGAGGTCGCGCGGGCCTCGGTCGATGCGATGGGACGGGAGGCCGTGCAGCTCGGTGAGCTCAACACGCGGTTACGCACCGAGCCCAGCGGACCGACCGCGGCGCGTATTGAGGACCAGCTCGCCGAGGACCTGCTGAGCGATGTCGGCCAGGATTTTCGCAATCTGGCCGAGCTCATCGAGCCGTTGGCCAACGATGTGCAGGTGCGCAGGACCATCGCCAGCGCGGCGGACGAGCTGGGCGAGCCCCTGCACGAGATGACTCGGGCGCTGGTGAGCCTGAGCACACTGCCCGCGCCGCCCCCGGCCGGATCGCTCGCCGAGCGCTTCGCAAGCCTCGTGCGGGCGGAGCCACGGGCGGCGGTGCTGAGCGGGCTCAGCGTGCTGCTGCTGGGCGGCGGGCTGCTCGCCACCGCGCTGGTGCGACGTCGCGACCGGCGTCGATTGGGTGAACGTCTGATCGCCCAGCAGGCCCAGCTCGCCTCTATAGCGCGTAGCCGCGCCGAGACCGTACAGGCGTTGAACGGCATGCTGCGTGACATCGATCGGGTCACCGGCGGGGAACCCGGCGCGGCGACGCATCCCTCACAGACCGAGGACACGGATCGAACCGAGGTCGTGCCGGCCGAGGCTGATGGCCTCGCCGCCGGGCCTTCCGGTTCCGAGCCGGGGCCGGTGAGCGACGCGAAGCCAGCCGATTCACCGGCACACATGGCCAACGCGGCGCTGCAGTCGATGGGCCGGCGCTGGGCGGCGCTGGAGCTGGATGCCGACAGCAAGGAGACGCTGGCGCGTCGCCTGCTCACCTCGCTGCACACGGTGCGCGACGCCGCCGAGCGTGAGTCCACCCAGCTCTATCAGACCTCCAGAGCCACCTATGCCTCCGCCGCATCGGTCGAGACGGTCGCTCACTACGTCGACCGGGCAGCAGGCGCGGTGGAGGAGATCGAGCAGGGATTGCTGGGTGTGTCCGAGATGGTGCACGGTGCGAGCCGCCACAGCGAGCAGGCCGAGTCGAACGTGCAACGCGCGGCCGAGCAGGTGCGCGTCATCGAGCAGACCAGCCGTGAGCTGAACACCAGCCGGCAGGCCCTGCACGAGCTGGAGGAGCTGGCCAGGCTGCTGTCCATGAACGCCGCCATGCAATCCAGCAGTATCGGTGGACAGGTGCTCGACAGGTTGGCGGAGGACGCTGCTCGGCTCGCCGATGCGGCGAACGAGGCGGCCGTGCGCGTGGCCCTGCTCAGCGAGCGGGCCGGCAGTGAGGCGGTGGCGGCGCGCACCGCGACTGGAGCCGCGCTCGACAATGCCGCCGCCGCGCGTCAGGAGGTGGCGCGGCTGGTCGACGTGCTGAGCCGCTCCACGCAGTCCCTGGATCGCTACGGCAACGCGCAGACCTCGGTCGGTCGAGCGCTGCGCGAGCACATGGCGGACGTTGCCGACGTGGTTCGCGCGGTGCGTGCGCTCAACGATCAGAACCGCGAGCTGGGCATGGATCTGCGTGCGGCCTTGTCCGCGCGAGGGGCGACCGACGGCACGCCGAGGCTGTGGTCGGAATCTACGCCGAGCGCGGAGCGCGCCGAGCGATCGCCCGCGTTCGACGACATTGCGCTCATCGAAGGTGGCGAGTCGGAACCGTCTTCGGCCGCTGGAGTTGACGAGGGCGCGACCCCGGCCGCTGGCCGTACCCGGCCGGATGGCTGAGATGCCGCGTCGGATGGATGCGACGTCGTCCCTGACCAGCGGCCACGAGGACGGGGCCGGGCCGCGGCGGGCCTTGCTTGTCCGGCATCTGAGTGAGTCCAGTCAGGCGCCGGACCTCGAGCCGTTGCGGCTGGCCGCGCGCTTCGAGACCTGCGCCCGGGCGTTGCGCCGCGAGGGCGCGCCGTTGGCCGGGCTGCTGGCGCTGGAGCTGGCGCGTGGCCTTGGCGCGCTGGACAAGCAGGCGCGACTGGGTCAGCGGGATCGCGAGACCTTGAACGCGGCGCTGGACGGCTTGCGCGCACACATCGAGGCTGGATTGGATCCGCACCCGCCGGCGCGGGACGCTTCGGCGTCAGCGACGACCGAGGCGCCGCCGCGGGCGCATCTGCCAATGGCGCTGCTCGATGAGATCCGCTGCTGGCGACGGGCACCGCTGCTCTGCGCGCATGCGGTCAATCCCCTGGCCGACGACGCGCGGCCCATGGTCGCGGTGCGTGGTGGGCGTCTGCAGGACGTCGACGGGCCACCTCGCGTGCCGCCGTTGGGCGCGTTCGCACGACGCGAGCGCGCGCGTTTCCAGCAGGGCCTGCTGGTCTGGCTGCGCGGCGGCCAGGATGCCGCGCTGGCGGTGTTACGGCAGGTCGTGGCCAGCATCATCAGCCTTGCCGAGCAGGACCATGCCGGATGGCGTGACCATGCCCTGTCACGGGCCGCCTTCTGGCAGCTGTGCGGGCGCTGGTTGCAGGGCATCGGTGGGAGCGGTGGCGAGCATGAGCCGCCGCGGGTCGTGGTCGAGGTCGTGCTGCGTCTGATCGATGGCGAGCTGCAGGTGATGGCGGGCATGCCCGGATACTTCCGGCGCCAGACACCGCCGGGCGTGTTCAAGACCTTGCTGGCCTGCGTCGAGCGTCTGGGTCCGGTCGGAGCCGTAGGGCACGATGCCTGGTCGGCGCTGTGGCAGCGCTATACGCTGGGCCACCGATTCGTCCGGGTTCCGATTCTGGATGGCGAATCAGCGCGGGCCCGGGCCATGGCGCGACACGAGATCGCGGCCGCCAGACGGGCCGCGGCGGGCGGTCGGCTGAGCCCCGAGCGACTCGACGATCTAGCTGATGCGATGTTGCTGTTGGGTCTGCCGCGGCTCTGCTGGCGGATCCGTGATCTGCAGCTCGGCCACGCTGACGGCGGATCCGACGCCGGTCTATCAACCGACGAAAGCTGGCTGCAGCGACTGCTGGAGGATCTGGATGACGTCGAGCACGAGCCGGCTTCGTCCAGCACGCCTGCCGAGCCGCTCGATGCAGCCGCACCGAAGGTCGATACGGCCCCAGGCGCTTCATCTGCTTCACTGTCGGAACGATTGCACGCCACCGCCACTCGCAGTCTGCCGGCGCACGCGCTGCGACTCGATATCGAGATCGGGGCGGTGCCGCCGCGGCCGGCCGGGTCCGCCGAACGGCCCGTGGATCGGGATGGGCAAACCTGGGATCCGGACCCACAGGCCCTGTTGCAGCAGGCCCTCGCGGTGATCTGCACGTGGCTGGAGCGCGGCTCGCCCGGTATCACACGGCGCGCGGGTCGCGATCTGCCGCTGGTCGAGATGCGGGTACGAGAGTGTGCTGGCGCGATCCAGGCATCCGTGCTGTATCGAGGCGTGGCCTGCAACGCGGATTCATTGAGTCAGCTCAGTCGTGTCGCGCGCGACGCGGGAGCGATGCTGTTGCACCGTGCGGCGGCCGGTGTCGGCACCGCCTGGCACGAGCTGATCGTGCTGCTGCCGAAGCCGCCGCGCCTGCTCGAGCTGCTGCCGGTGCGAGCCGGTGGACGCTGGATCGAGCTCGGCGTCGCCGGTCTGGAGCTACATCCGGCCGGCCGCTTGGCCCAGGACTGTCCAGCCCTGGTGTCGACCCTGGGCTCGATATCGACATCGGGTCACGTGGCGCACGGCCCGGCCGCCGCGGTGGTGGCCTGCGCGCTCGCCGACGGCGTGGCGCACCGTTGGGTGGAGGCGGTCGGTGATCTGCATCGCGACCTGGTCTGGCCGGCGAGTCTGCCGCTGGCCCTTGACCCGGGTCTGATCGGTGTCTGTGCGGTGCCTGATGGTAGCCGACCGGTGTTCGATCTGCGTCTTGCGCTCAGCGCAGATCGCCCCAGTGCATCTGCACGCAGGCCATCGCCGCTATAGCCGCGGTCTCGGCACGCAGCACCCTCGGGCCGAAACGAACCGGCTGCAGTCCCGCCGAATGTGCTCGTGCGCGCTCGTCCTCGCTGAAGCCACCTTCGGGACCGATGAGCATGCTGATCGCGCCCGGCTCGGGTGTGCGGCGCGCGAGCTCGGGCAGATTTTGCGCGGCCTCGCAATCGAGCATCAGATCCAGGGTGCTGTCCGGCGTGTCGCGCTCGGCGCACTGGCTGAGCCAGCGATCCAGGTCACAGGGCTCGCGCACATCCGCCAGCCAGCTTCGGCCACTCTGCTCACAGGCCGCGATCATCACCGCTTCCCAGTGACCGAGCTTGCGGTCGGTTCGACTCGCGTCGACCCGCACCACGGTGCGCTCAGAGATTATCGGTTGGATGACACTGACGCCCAGCTCGGTCGCCTTTTGCACCGAGACGTCCATACGCTCACCGCGCGCGATGCACACGGCCAGGGTCAGGGGGCGCGTATTGGCGGGCTCGATGCTGGGCTCGCCTTCGATGTCGACCTCGACGCGATTACGCCGTGCGCTACGCAAGGTCGCCTCGTAGCTATGACCGCGGCCGTCGAACAGGACCAGCGGCGCGCCGGGCTTCAGACGTAGCACGGTGCTGACGTGGCGGCTGGCGAGCTCGGAGAGGCTGAGCGGGTGGGCACGTTGCTCGGCGCGGCGCGGAATGTCTGGAACGTAGACTCTGGGGATACGCATGGCTTGCAGTCGGCGACCGTTGCCCGGGGCAGCGGACACCATACGTTCGTGGAAGTCGAATGCTGAGTCGAATGCCGGGGCGGGCCCGTTGTGAGCGGCCCGCCACGTCTTTGCACCCTATCTCCAATCTACAGCTCGAATGTGGTCACGACCTCACAATATCGTCATCGCGCGGGACCTCGAGCTGTGGGACCATTCTCGATTCGTCGCTCTGGTACTGCAAGAATGGGCACCGCTGTGGGTGCACTGGTCGCAGAGCCTCGTTTCAGGTTCCCATCCGGGGGCTGATGCGCGGTCCCCCGATATCAGGCAAGTCAAGGACCCCGGTCCGCACAGGAGAAAGATACATGCGATTTTCCCCACGAACGGCCAGTCATTTGCTGACCGGCACGCTGCTTGGTCTGGCACTGGTCAGTGGTAGCGTGTCCGCGCAGACCGAGGGACTGACCACCACCAAGCAGAAGGTGAGCTATGGCCTGGGCATCCAGATTGCCCGCCAGCTCGCTTCACAGGGATTGACCGACATCGACCGTGACGCCTTCACCCGTGGCATCGAGGACGCGGTGGCCGGAAACGACCTGGCGGTCAGTCCGGAAGAGCTGCAGGCCGCATTCCAGGCCTTCAAGCAAGAGGTGGAGCAGGCACGCGCCAGCCAGGGTAAGGATGCGATGGATCGTGGTCAGGCCTTCCTGGCCGAGAACAAGACCGCTGAAGGAGTCAAGGAGCTCGAAGGTGGCGTGCAATACAAGGTGCTGACCGAAGGTGACGGGCCGAAGCCTTCGGCCAGCGATCAGGTCGAGGTGCACTACAAGGGCATGCTGCTCGACGGCACCGAGTTCGAC
>JAGRHX010000361.1 GCA_020444775.1 Gammaproteobacteria bacterium | reverse complement strand
TCGGTCCGTGAAGCCGGATATGGCGGTGAACTATGCGCGTCTTTGCGCGCAGTACGTGGTCGCGCGGGTCCTGCAGCGTGGTGAGCTGGACCTCTCGGACTTCAGTATCGAGGCGCTGCGTGACGAGGCCACGCTGGCGCTGGCGCAGCGGGTGGAGGTGGTCGAGCAGCCCGACCATGATCCCAATGCCCTGACGCCGGTGACGGTCGAGATCCGTCTGGCCGACGGCACTCGTCTGGAACGCAGCCTCGACGTCATCTATGGCAATCCCGCCAGGCCGATGTCGGCCGAGGCCCGGACCCGCAAGCTGGCCCACTGCTGGCAGCATGCTCGCCTGCCACTGGCCGAGGACGGGCCGGCGCGACTGCAATCCATGGTCGATGCGTTGGAAGAGCTCGCCGACGTGCGCGTCCTGTTGGACCTGTGCACGGCCTGCTCTTGAGCGACACATGATGACCGGTCGCCGTGGGCACGGCCTGGACCCAGCACGAGCGGGTGACGAGCGAATCAGATGAGCAACTACTTCAGTAACGCCGAACCCGCCAATCTGTTGCGCGAGTATCCCATCGGCGACGGCTTCGAACGGCGTTTCGAGGTCATGAGTCGCGACGAGCTGCACGCGTTGCAGTCTCGTCGATTCCTGCGTGTTCTGGAGCGGGCCTGGCAGGTGCCCTTTCATGCACGTCGCTGGCGTGCCGCCGGGCTCGAACCCGGCGACGTCCGCGGTCTGGAGGACATCGAGCTGCTGCCAAGCTATGGCAAGCAGGATCTGATGGACAGTATCGAGGCCTGCCCACCATTTGGTGACTACCATGGTGTGCCCGGGCTCGGCAGCTCGGCGGCGGGCGGAACACGGGTGGTGATGCAGACCACGAGCGGCACCACCGGTGCGCCACAGCCCTTGTTCTATGGTGCACGTGATCGAGAGGTGCAGAACATCCTGCTCGCACGCGCCTATCTCGCCCAGGGGCTTACGGACGATGACGTGGTGCACTCCGTCTACGGCTTCGGCATGGTCAACGGCGGTCACTATATTCGCGAGGCGGTGTTGCACTACACGCGTGCCTTGCTGCTGCCGGCCGGCACCGGCCAGGAGACGCGATCCGCCCAACAGGTCGCGCTGATGGCGCGCTTTGGCGCCAGCGTGCTGGTCGGCTTTGGCGACTACATGATGCGGCTCGCCCAGGTCGCGCGCGAACATGGACTGCAACCGGGTGTAGACATACCCCTGCGGCTGATCATGGGACACGTCGACCACGGGCTGCGCGCGCAGCTCTCGCAGGCTTGGGGTGGTGCCCGTGTCTGGGATTGGTATGGAGTCGGTGATACCGGCATCGTCGCCGCCGAGGTGCCGGGCAACGAAGGACTGACATTGTGGGAGGACGCGCACCACGTCGAGCTGCTGGACACGGACAGCGACCAGGCGGTGGGCGACGGTGGGGTCGGCCGACTTTGCGTCACCTGTCTGTTCAAGGACGAGGTCTATCCGATCATCCGTTTCGATACGCAGGATCTGAGTCGGGTGCTGCCAGGGGCCGGTGCGCGCTTGTCGTGCATGCGCCGCATCGAGGGGTTTCTCGGCCGCGCCGACAACATGGTGAAGCTGCGGGGTGTAAACGTCTATCCGACCAGCATCGCGACCTGGCTGGGGCAGGTGACGCATTGCACCGGCGAGTACGTGTGCCGGGTTCGGCGCGAGGACGGTCGCGAGTCGATGCAGATTGACATCGAGACCACGTTGGATCTGCCCGACGCAGACGCGGCCGGCAAGTTGCGTGAACGGCTCAGGGCCGGACTGGGGGTCGACGTGCAGGTGCACCTGGTCGCCCCCGGGGCGACCGCGCCCTACACGCAGCTGGAACAGCGCCAGAAGCCGATCCGCCTGATCGACGAGCGTTGAGCACGCCGGCGGTGTCGGTCCAAGGCGACGGCGTGGTGAGGAGGAGCGTATGCTGACCACGGGCGCACTACAGCTGCGTACGCTGATCGAAGCGTACCGGCACGGTCGGATCGACGCACAGAGCTTGCTCGAACGCGTGTCGAGCCGAATCGAATCCGAGGACCACGCAATCAACGCCTTCGTGGTTCGTGACCTGGCGCGGGCGCGGGATCAGGCACGGGCCGCCGACGGGCGTCGCCGGCAGGGGCGTTCGTTCGGCGCCCTGGATGGTCTGCCGGTCGCCGTCAAGGACAACATCGACGTCGCCGGGCTGCCGACCAGCAACGGCCTGGGACGCGCGCCGCTGGCGGCGCGGGACGCGGTGGTGGTGCAGCGGTTGCGTGCCGCCGGCGTCGTGCTGCTGGGCAAGCTGAACATGCACGAGGCAGCCCTGGGCGCGACCACCGACAATCCCCATCTGGGCGCGACCCAGAACCCGCTGCGACCCGGTCACACGCCGGGCGGGTCGAGCGGCGGGTCGGCGGCGGCGGTGGCTGCGGGGTTCTGTCATGCGTCGCTGGGCACCGATACCCTGGGCTCGGTGCGCCTGCCGGCGGCGTACTGTGGCGTGGTCGGTTATAAGCCCGGTCCCGGCGTGCTCGACATGCGTGGCATCGTGCCGCTGGACCCCGGGCTGGATTGTGTCGGACCGCTCGCCACCTGCGTGGCCGACGTGCAGGCGCTGGCCCGGGTCATGGCCGACGTCAGTTTGATCCATGCACCGCTCGAGCTCGACGGCATGAGCCTGCTGCTGCCGGCGCAGCTCGAAGGGCTGCCCATGCAGTCGGCGGTGCGGGTCGGATTCGAGCTCGCGCGGCGACGACTGGTCGCGGCTGGCGTGCGTATCAGTATCGTCGACTGCCCGTGGCTGGCGGACTGCACGCGTCTTCGCCGCGCCGCGCTCGCCATCATCGAGCAGCATGCCTGGCAGCGTTTCCGAACCGAGCTGGAAGCCTGCCCCGAGCATTTCTCGCCGCTGCTTCGGCAGATGCTGGACTATGGTAGACGCTTGCCAGCGCAGCGGCGTGCTGAGGCCGAGGACGCTCTGCGACTGGCCCGCTCGCAGGTTGCGAGGGTCTTGGGGGACGACGGCGTGTTGCTGACGCCCACCACCTTGCAGACCGCATTCTCACACGACTGCGCAGCACCGGTCTCGCAGGCGGATCTGACCGCCGCGGCGAATGTCGCCGGCTGCGCGGCGATCTCAGTGCCGTTCTGGCCATCTACCGCCAGTGGTGATGTCGATGCGCTACCGATCGGTGTGCAGCTCATGACGCCACAGGGAACGGACGCCCGTCTGCTGGCCATCGCGAGCGCGGTCGAGATGGCCCTCGGTCCCTGAAATCGAGGCCCATGGAAATCGAAGGCCAGGGCTCAGACCGACTGAGCCCGGTCATTCCAGCGACGGCCCGGTGCGGGCCGCTCAGCGCCGTTTGCTCAGCGCCGTTTACAGTCTGGCAGACCCTTGCGTAGCGACTCGAGCCTGGCCATGGATGGATCCAGGCCCGGGTAGCCGCTGCTATAGGCGTTGATCATCCATTTCACCGCTGCGCACTGATTCTGCGCGGCGGCCTGCTGATACCAGCGCAGTGCATTCTCCTCGCTGCGCAGCACCGCGGTGCCGTCGCCCTTGTCCGAGAGCAGGCCCATGAAGGCCTGAGCGGTGGCGTAACCGCTCTCGGCAGACTTGCGGATCATGCCGATGCCCAGAGCGGGATCGATGACCGCCCCACCTACACCCAGGTAGTGAAACAGGCCGACATGGTAGAGCGCCCCCAGGTGGCCGGATTCGACCAGCGGTCGCCAGGCGGCCAGGGCTTTCTCGAAACCGGGGTGTCGCGGGTCCTTGCTCTGGATGGCGATGTCGTAGTCACTCAGGGCTGCTGCGAACTGCGCCTCGACGTCGCTGTCGGTGCCCGGCTGCGCGGCGAGCGCGCCGCCGGCGAGCAGCACCAGGGTGGCGATGGTGGCGAGGCATGTGGCGATGAATCTTTTCACGGTCGATGGCTCTGACTGTAGTCGGTGATGGTCGGTTGGATGGCTACACACTAAAGGCGCCATCTGGCGATCGCCAGGTCGGTCCGCCCAGGTAGGACCGAGCTGGTACATCCTCACGTCGCCCCAGTGTGGATACGCCCCAGT
>JAGRHX010000360.1 GCA_020444775.1 Gammaproteobacteria bacterium | reverse complement strand
CCTCGTCGACATCGGGCAGGACTTCTCCGACTATCGCAAGAGCATGGAGGCATTCTTCAACTACATCGTCTCGACCGGGTTGAAGACACGGATCGCATTCAAGGACTACTACGCCGCCACCGAACTGCCGGGAACGCTGCCGGACGTGGTGCAAATCTTCGATCCGGTAAACGCCAGGAACAATGTGGCCTCGCAGTACACCGAGAACAACCGCACGCTCATCGTGGAAGCTGCGCAGGACGCACTCGACGCCCTGAACGAAGCCCACACCGCCGCGACCAAAGGGCACGCCGTCGAAATGTGGCGGATGGTGCTCGGCTCATCGTTCAGGGGATAATGCATGACTCAGACGCACACAACCACTGAAACGTGGTCCCGTACCCACGCCCGCTACGTTGCGGGCAAGGTTGCCGCGGACTTACGCCAGATGCAGCAGGCGTATGGCGAGCCCTCAGACCAGCATCTCAACGACTTGATTGAAGAACTGGTGTCATATCTTGCTGATGGGTATCTCGATTATGTCGAGTACGGCTTCCGGCGTGGTGAATCATGGGTAGTCGCACACAAATACACCGCCGCCGAACTCGGGAGTTCTGCCGCAGATGATCGCTCCGGACGGGTAAGGCGCGGTGCCGATATCGCGGGGGCCTATTGGTGGTCATATATGGTCAGGAACTCCCGCTGGTGGAGCCTCTCTCAGGCCGAACGTGATCGCTATGAGAGCGGTCATGCGGTGAAGCGGACGCCCGGCAACGGTGCATCCCCTGCGAGTGGCGGGTGGACGCCGGAGCGTTCCTATTCCTCCGGTGGGGGGGGCGTCAGCAGGTCAGGGTGCGGGGGTAACTCATGAATCATATCGATGTCTTCGAAGACGTTGTCACGCTTCCAGACCCGCGCGGCCAGGCCGACTATGACCGGCTCGTCGGGCTGGATGAATACAAGGGCCGTCTCGTTAAGGAGACGCTTCTGCTTGTCGATCCAGGACGACTGCAGGACTGGAACAAGAAGTACCACAAGGGCGAACTCGCCGCCGTGGAGTATTTCCACTCACGCCCGCCGCTCTTCGTCTTAGCGGGCGACGTCGGCACCGGCAAGACGGCCCTTGCCCGGTCATTCGGGAACGAAGTTGCCAAACTTGCCAAGGTCCGGGTCGAGTTGTACGCCTTGAGCCTTAACGCCCGTGGCAGCGGCGCGGTGGGCGAGATGACCCGGCTGATCTCCGGTGCATTCAAGCAGGTCCGTGACGCCGTCGGAAAGACACGAAGCGGCGACGGCAAGGCCGGGCGCGGCATCATCCTCCTTCTCGATGAGGCCGACGCGCTGGCCCAGTCCCGCGAAGCAGCGCAAATGCACCACGAAGATCGCGCCGGGGTCAACGCCCTGATTCGCGGCATCGACGACCTTGCCGCCGAGCGACTTCCGGTCGCCGTGGTCATGTGTACCAACCGCTTGGATGCCATCGATCCCGCTGTCCGCCGACGCGCAGCCGCCATCTTTGAGTTCGCACGCCCCAGCCGCGAGCAACGCTTGGCCGTCCTCAAAGACGGTCTTGCGGGAAGCTGCATCCTCGACCACGAACTCGGCCAACTTGCCGACGCCACGGGCGAGGCGGAGGATCGCGTCTACGGCTTCACATACTCCGATCTGACCCAGCGCCTCATCCCGACGTTTGTGCTTGATGCCTTTCCAGAGCGCCCCGTCTCCGGGGCGCGTGCCGTCGAGATTGCAAAGGAATTAAAGCCAACTCCTCCGTTCCAGGAGCAGACACGGTGATGACGGATCCGCGCGGGAAGTGCTTTCTGAGCTACCGACGATCTCGCGCTGACGAAGCCCAGCTTCTTATCGAGTCGCTCCGTGACTTTGGGGTGCCTACTTGGCAAGACATCGAGAACCTTCCGGAGGAGTCAACAGAGGACGCCCTGCGTCGTACGGTCGAAGATCCAAGCATCGCGTCCGCGATCCTCTGGATCACCCCCGATGTCGAGCACTCGCCGATCATCCGGCAGATTGAAGCACCTGGACTTCTCAACCGCGTACGGAATCGAGACGGCTTCTACCTCGTTCCCGTGCTGGCCGGGGGCGTGGAATATGGCAACGCGGGAATTGTCATTGACCCACGATTCACGCTAGAGGACGTTCCGGGCTGGAACCTCCACAAGGCCAAAGGGGAGATCGACCCACCAACGGGTACAGAGCGTGTTCGTGCTCCCGAGGCTGCATCCGTCGCCTGCAAGGTTCTTCTGCGGCGCGTGGAGGCGATTCATAAAGCCAGTCCTGCGGAGCAGCCGCTGGTCCTTCGAGTTGCGACTCGCACACCTCCCGTACGCGCAACGCCCGCCGATCTCGTG